>JAIRZA010000102.1 GCA_031267475.1 Spirochaetaceae bacterium
TGCCAGTCAAAGCATACTTTCCGGGGAAGCCCGGAAGCCGGGTTAATCGAGAAGGGAAAAGTTTTTGAATCGTTCCTTCTGCGTGTAAAGAAGGGTTTTTGAGGACGGGGCATGGCATGGCCTCCAAAAAATAAAAGCACGATGCCACGCAATTTGACTTTGATTCTTAAATAAAAATTCCGTAATTCATTATCCTGTAAAGAATTACGCTTTGGGCCATCGAGGACTTGAACCTCGGACCAAGAGATTATGAGTCTCCTGCTCTAACCAACTGAGCTAATGGCCCTCTCATTTGCTCTTTTATTAATACCCGAAGGGCTAAAAAAAGTCAAGCGCTGCTGTCAACAATGCGGCAATTCCGAATTCAAAACAAAACCAACGGTCTTCAGGGTGCGGGGGTAAGAATGCGTAACAAAAGACACCCCTCCCCATACTCGCCGGCTACAAACAGAGATGGTTTTGGCACACTATCCGTTGTTTGCCCCTGTCTCTGCCCCCCTGAAAAGTAGTTCCGAATTGACTGAGCCTTACGACCGGCAGAACACCGGCACAGAAGCGGATTTCCCGGCAGTATTCAGAGAAAACACTTGTGGGCTTCGAGAGGGATATACTCAGCCGGCGCCCGTTCAGCCGTCCGGGGCATTGCCGGCAAGCGTCAGGAACAATCCCTGCCAGCTTTCATGGAGATAGCGGTTTATTTCATACCGGAACGCCCAGAAAAACGCATCCCTCCTCCCAAAGGACCCTCGCGCTTCCCGGTACTCCTCATCCGCTTTATCCTGGATACTATGAAACAGGAACGCCAGCAGGTTTAACAGGCAGCATAGCTCGCTGGCATGCTCCTTCCCATGCCCGAAATTGTGCTCCAGATTATACCCCCGATGCTTCAGCACGTTGTTATGCTCGTTCTCTATCTTCCACCGCGCACGCCCGCACTCCGCTATCACCCCTACCGTCTCCTTCCCTAGCACATGGTCGGTTATCCAACTGTTTGTATACGTAACCTTCCCCTGCTCCTCGTTGTATATCTCCAGTCGCAGGTAATTGACCAGTAGTTTCTCCCCTTCAGCACGGTTCTCTATCCCGTTTACCCAGCTATACCGGTGTGCCAGATGGTTCCGCCCGTTCCACACCCGCTTCTCATGCGTGTTCATCTCGCTATACTTCACCTGCTCCGTTATCCAGGGGTGGCTTTCCTCTTTGCACGTAAACAAAAAGTGCATCCCCCCTTCCTGTGCCGCCGCACATAGCGAATGGCAAGCATACAGGTCATCCCCCAAGAGCGTTACCTGTAGCGGCCCGTACCTCCCCCCGTTCTTCTCTATCCATCGTTTCCCCGCGTTCCGCTCGCAGTCCTGCTTCTCCTTCCCGTCCTCATTCCGGATAAACTCCGGGAGCAGCGGCAGCACCACATGGTCGGCCGGTCTCACGACTGCCGCCGCTACCACATCGTGGTAATAGACCGTCTCCACGCTGCCGTCCCGCTTCTTCTTCTCCATCCCCAGACACCGGTCGCAATGAATCTCCGTCGATGAATAATACCACACCCCGTCCAATGCCACCGGGATGGTCCCGTTCAATACCCGGTACTCCTCCAGCACCCCCTGTCCCTGTGCCACCGCCAGCGCATGGTCAAAGGCTCCGGATAACCCCTCGGGCGCTATCCCGTCCACAATGTTCCTGATCTGGTCCACCCCGAAAAGACTCCGGAGATTGCTCCGTTTGCGTTTGCGCTCCATTTCCTGCTGGAAATGGAGCATCGACGGATGCTGGCAGTAGAACACCGCAAAGGCGCTGAGAATAAAGTCTGTTATTCCGTATTTCCGGCCGTTACTGGCGCCCCTGGCGCCCCTGGTGTCCGGTTGCGCCGCCGCCGCTTCGTGCAGGCCCTTCAGGAGACCCTTGATGATTCCCCGTCCCATGCAGACAGTATAGCATCTTTTTTGAATTCAGAATTGCTGCAAGTTCTGGACGACCCGGACAATCTCCGACATCTTGGCGATGAGGAGGCTCTTGTCGGTAACGTTCCTGGTAAGGTACATGGCAATGGCCTTGGCAACAACTTCGCTTTCCCGGTTGCACTCGTCCCGTGCCCGCTGGGCCAGCATCTCCTTTACCGGATGGGTGAGCAGAATGTTGTACTGCCAGGCTTTCCGCTCGGTAAAGACAGCCGCCAGGTCTTTGAGGCGCAGGGCCGTTTTCCCGGAAGGGAACAAATACGCGCAGATGAAAAGGCGCATGAGGTCCCCGGTGGATATATTAAGCCGGTTCTGGAGGGCGTTGAGTTCTTCCCAATAAGCGGGCTTGAAACAGAACACCATGCTCTCGGTTTCGCTGGAATAGGCGGTCGCCAGAAACTCCTTGAAATCAGCAATTTTACTTTTACAAAATTTATGATAAAAAAGAGGGATGGGACGGGGAATATTACCGGCTCAGCTGAGCCGGTTTGATGAGGTTGGGGAACAGGCCGAGGGCAAATCGGCGTGGAAGCGGCGGAAGGGGTTCAATTTAACCTATACCTTCGCCGACGCGATAAAAAGCGCGTTCGGGATATTTCTCTTTCAGCATCTATCCATGCTCAGCTATCAGGAATCGCTAGGCCGGGGGAACCAGAGGAAAAACGCGGAAAACATCCTGAAGGTGAAGGAAATACCGTGCAACAACCAAATAACCCGGCTGCTGGACGGGGTAGAGCCTGAAGGGTTTGATGAAAACTTCAAAGAGGGGATAAAACAGGCGGAAGAATACGGGGTTCTGGAGCAGTACCAGGTGCTGGACGGCGGGGTTCTGGTAGCGGTGGACGGGGTATGGTTTCAATCGTCGGGAAAGGTGCATTGCGATCACTGCCTGCATATCACCGGCAAGGGAAAGACGACCTATTATCACAGCCTGGCGGCGGCCGCCATAGTGCGGCCGGGCGGGAACGTGGTGTTGCCGCTGCCCCCGGAAATGATACGGAACGAACAGAAGCCGCAGGACGGCGGCGGAAAGCCGGCAAACAAAAGCTACGAGGAACAAAAGCAGGACTGCGAGCGCAAGGCGGTCCAAAGGCTGCTGGAAAAACACGGGGAATACTACCAAGGATTGAAAGCCACGCTTCTGGGGGATGATTTATATGCCAGCCACAACACCTGCAAGGCCGTTATGGACAGGGGTTTGAGCTTCCTGTTCACCTGCAAGGACGAATCGCATCCCTGGATAGCCGAGCAGGTTGCGTGGGGCGAGGTGGAAACGCTTGTCGTTACCGAATGGGACGGGAAAACCCGTCTTGAACACCGGTACCGGTGGGTAAACGGCCTTGAAAACCGGGCGGAAGGGGAAAGGCTGCTGGTAAACTACCTGAGTTTTGAAACGTATAACCGGGAGAAGGATAAAGCTGTCTACAAAAACCGCTGGATAACGGACACACCGGTCACCACGGAGACTGTGAAGCTGCTGGTAGAATGCGCCCGCGCCCGCTGGAAGATAGAGAACGAGAACAACAATGTGCTGAAAAACTGCGGGTACCATCTGGAACACAATTTCGGGCACGGCGAGAACCACGCCTGCGAGGTATACTGCGTTTTGAATCTCCTGGCGTTTATGGTCCACGGGCTGATGGTACTCTGCGATGAAAAGTTTATAAAAGCCCGCTCGTACTTTGGAAGGCGGGACGAGTTCCACAATGCCTTGCGCACCTTCCTCTGGGCTTTTGAGTTCCAAAGCTGGGATGATTTCCTCCTGTTCGTTATCACTCATGCCAGAGGCGGCTAAAAGTAAAACTGCTGGTGAGTACGGACACACCCTTGACATTTTCTAACATCCGGCGCTATAAATATAAAGCCGTATTAAAGGCGGCTGCCTTCGGGGGTGCTCCGGTTTCGACTGGTACGGTTCGAGGTACGTGTTGCAGGTGGAGGCGGATTCATTCCGGGCCAACTCCTAAAACAGGCAAAAAAATTTAATTGCCGATAACGACAATTACGACTACGCTCTAGCAGCGTAATCGCGTGGCGCCGCCCCGCCGCCTTGAGGGACGGTTGCCGCGTCGCAATCAGGGCTGGTCAAATAAGACTTCCGGATCTTATGCGACAAGATTTTTCCGGAATACGGACGTTACGTGTGCCGCGAAGCCAAGAGCGCCCCGACAAATCAATGCGCGGCTAAACCTGTAGAAGCCCGTATTTCGCGTATTAGGACGCGGGTTCGACTCCCGCCATCTCCAACCCCAAAGCGCTTGCGTAACGCCCGCGTTTTACAAGAGAGCGTGGAGTTTGCGCCGCAAGCGCATGGCGCTTGCTTAGGGAGTTTCGCACAGCGAAACTCCAGCCTTTGTAATCGCCGGAGTCTCACCGGGGAGCGTGGAGTTTGTGCTTTGCGCGAATGGCTTAAGCCAAAAACGCCCCGCGTTTTACAATAGAGCGTGGAGTTTGCGCAAGGCGCAAACTCCGGAGCTCAAAACGCTTTGCGTTTTGAGCCATTGACATTTTTTTGAAAGTCTTTTAGACTGAAAGAAACTTTAGTAGTTTTTAATAGGAGTGTTTTTTTATACATGCCCACGATTAATCAACTGGTTCGTTTTGGCCGGCAGCAAATAACGTCAAAGACAAAATCTCCGGCATTGCAATCATGTCCGCAGAAACGCGGCGTCTGCACCCGTGTAATGGTTGTATCCCCCAAAAAGCCGAATTCGGCAATGCGGAAAGTAGCGCGTGTGCGCCTTTCACACGGAACGGAAGTTACCGCCTATATTCCCGGTATCGGGCATAATTTACAGGAACACTCAGTTGTTCTTGTGCGCGGGGGCCGTGTCAAAGACCTCCCGGGCGTACGGTACCATATAATTCGCGGCGTCAAAGATACACTTGGCGTTACGGACCGCAAACGCGGACGTTCAAAATACGGCGCAAAGCGCCCCAAGGCTTAAGGTGCAATCATGGGAAGAAAAAAGAAATCTATAGATCGCGGTATTTTGCCGGATCCAAAGTATAACAGTGTTGTAGTTTCCAAATTTGTAAACCGTATGATGTGGGAGGGAAAACGTTCCATCAGCCTTCGTATCGTGCACGACGCGTTTGAAACACTACGCGCTAAAACGGACAAGGAGCCTCTGGAAGTTTTTCTAAAAGCCATAGAGAATGTTAAACCCATGGTCGAAGTAAAATCCCGGCGTGTAGGCGGCGCGACCTATCAAGTTCCGGTTGAAATCCGTGAAGTTCGCCGCGAAGCGCTTGGAATGCGCTGGATAATAAACGCCGCCCGCTCACGCGCCGGACGCGGAATGGACGAGCGGCTTGCGACTGAACTACTGGACGCCTTCAACGGTACCGGGTCCGCTTTCAAGAAGAAAGAAGACACCCATAAAATGGCTGAGGCAAATAAAGCTTTTACACATTATCGTTGGTAAAGGGCTTGACATTTTTTCTGCGTTATAATTTAATAAATAACAGCCGGGGAATCCTATATAATTGTTCCCCGCAAACGGCTGATGTTTAAGAAGATTTAAGCTCCGTTATACGGAGCTTAAAGGCGGACACTAAGTGTTTGCTGTAATCCAAACCGATCATCAAAGATTATACCTTTGATGGGATAGGTGGACATAATAATTAAAGGCGTGTTTTGTTTTTATACTGATACGCGCCAACCTTATTTGTCCCCAAAAATATAAACTGTCAATCTGGCTGCGGCCCTATTGACAATTCTGAATGTTCGTTTTAGAGTCCTAGTGGGACAGAGACGGACGGCGTCTTGCGTAACTTTTATCGCTATGCTAGACTCTCAGTAAGTAAATTACAATGTGCCCAAAATTGTAAGGAGGAGCACGAGATGGCAAAGGATAAGTTCAATAGAACTAAAGTACACATGAATGTCGGAACGATTGGACACGTCGATCATGGAAAAACGACGTTGTCCGCCGCGATCACCATGCACTGTGGAAAGAAGTATGGTGATAAAATCATGAAATATGACGAGATTGATAACGCGCCGGAAGAGAAAGCCCGCGGTATCACAATTAATACGCGGCATCTTGAATACCAATCCGACAAAAGGCATTATGCCCACATTGACTGCCCCGGTCACGCTGACTACATAAAAAACATGATCACCGGTGCGGCGCAGATGGACGGCGCGGTATTAGTTGTTTCGGCGCCGGATTCGGTCATGCCCCAGACCCGCGAGCATATCATTCTCGCCCGTCAGGTAGGCGTTCCGAACATGATTGTATTTCTTAACAAGATTGACCAATTAGAAGACCCTGAATTAATTGACTTGGTTGAAGAAGAAGTGCGCGATGTGCTTACCGCGAACGGATTTCCTGGAAAAGATATTCCGATAATCAAAGGTTCCGCGTTTAGAGCGATGTCGGAGCCGGATAATGCCGAAGCTATAAAATGTATTGATGACCTTCTTGAGGCAATGGACAATTATTTTCCGGACCCGGTTCGTGATATAGACAAGCCCTTCCTTATGCCTATAGAGGATGTGTTCACAATTCAAGGACGCGGTACAGTAGTTACAGGCAAGGTTGAGCGCGGAATTGTTAAATTGAACGAAGAAATCGAAATTGTCGGTATAAAGCCAACCAGGAAAACTGTTATAACAGGCATCGAGATGTTTAATAAACTTCTTGATGAAGGTCAGTCGGGAGACAACATCGGCGCATTACTGCGTGGTATAGATAAAAAAGATGTTGAGCGCGGACAGGTCCTTGCCAAGCCGGGGTCAATTACTCCGCACAGCAAGTTCAAAGGTCAGATATATTGTCTTTCGCAAGACGAGGGCGGACGTAAAACGCCATTTTTCACCGGCTACCGTCCGCAATTTTATTTCCGCACGACCGATATTACCGGGACTGTTACACTTCCGGGCGAATCGAAGCCTGGCGAGAAGATGGTTATGCCGGGCGATAACACCGAGATTATTGGCGAACTCATTCATCCTATAGCTATGGAGAAAGGTTTGCGGTTTGCTATTCGTGAAGGCGGTAAAACCGTTGCTTCAGGACAGGTTGTAGAGATTTTAGAATAGGAACAGATAGGGCGGCAGGTGTTGCTTGCCGCTTTGCCTTCCGGAGGAAAGATGACGAAGGAGCGGATTCGCGTAAAGCTACGTGGTTTCGATGTTGAATTGATAGATCAAAGCGCTAAGTCGATAGTAACGACTGTGGTAAAAGCAGGGGCTAAAATAACTGGGCCGATCCCGCTTCCTACCCGTATCAATAAAATTACGGTGCTTCGTTCTCCCCATGTAAACAAGAAGGCTCGTGAACAGTTTGAGATGCGTACACATAAGCGTCTGATTGATATTATTGAACCGTCGGCTGATGTGATGGATTCTTTGATGAAACTTGAGCTTCCAGCCGGTGTGGACGTAGAGATAAAACAATAGGCCGGTTTTGAGGCTTTGCGGAGACGCGAAGCAGCTTAACGCCGCGCAGGAGAATATGATGTTAGGGCTTTTAGCCAAGAAAGTGGGCATGACACAGATTTTTAATGAAGAGGGCAGCCTTATTCCGGTAACGGTGTTAAGGATTGATCCGAACATAGTGATAGCCCAAAAGACTGAAAAAGAAAATGGTTATAACGCGGTGTTGCTTGGGATTGACGATGCTAAAGAGAACCGTGTTACCAAACCCTATGCAGGGCAGTTCCCGGAAGGGATTGCTCCTAAAAAACGCATTGAAGAATTTCGGGGCTTTAGTAAAGAATGTGCGATAGGGGATTCCTTAGGCGTAGAGATTTTGGAAGGCTGCCGTTATGTTGACGTTCAAGGCGTTTCAAAAGGCAAGGGCTTCCAAGGTGTTGTTAAGCGCTATGGTTTTGGAGGCGGGCGAAGGACGCACGGTTCTAAATTTCATCGTGAGCCGGGCTCTACGGGTCAATCGACTTATCCGCATAAGACTTTTAAGAATGTGAAACTTCCAGGCAGGATGGGGCGCGAGCAGGTTACTACATTGAACATTAAAGTAGTAAAGATTGATGTTGAAAAACAATTGCTCTTGATAAACGGCGCTGTTCCAGGTATCAATAAAGGGCTTGTCGTGGTTCGCGCAGCAGTAAAAAAACAGAGGGCATGATGGAAACGGCGGTATATTCAACGGCGGGGCAGGAATTGCGCAAGATAAATCTTGACGACGCTGTTTTTGGTCTTGAAATGAACGAAGATATTCTTTGGTACGCGATAAACAATGAGCTTGCTAACAAACGTATTGGTACGGCCTGTACAAAAGACCGTGGCGAAGTACATGGCTCAAATACAAAACCGTATAAACAGAAGGGTACCGGGCGCGCTCGCAGGGGTGATAAAAAATCGCCGCTGCTGGTTGGCGGAGGAACGGTTTTTGGTCCCAAGCCCCGCGATTTTTCATATAAGATGCCGAAGATGGCAAAACGTCTCGCGATAAAAACCGCGTTAAGTCTTAAAGCGCATACAGATACATTAAAAGTTATCGAAGATTTTGATGTTGAAAATGGAAAAACCAAGAAGCTGTTTGGAATCCTCAATAATTTTGGTTCAGGCGAGCGTACGGTTATCGTTTTGAGTGAAAATGAAAGTGATAGAGAGCGGATCAACTTGTTGAAACGCGCTGGAAGAAATATTTCTTGGCTAAGTTTTCTTTCACCAAGCCGTTTGCGAGTGCATGACCTGTTTTATGGACGGCGTGTGTTTATACTGGAAACCGCAGTGAAAGAAATAAGTGATTTTTATTCTGCGCTTCAAAATAGACGAAACACTGTACAGGAGGCGCAGGCATGAATTATGAACAAATTTTGATACGGCCGGTGCTTTCGGAAAAAACGAATATTTTGCGTGAAAAAGGCCGTTATGTTTTTCAGGTTGATATGGCGGCAAATAAGCCATTGATTAAAGAAGCGGTGCAGAAATTGTTTAATGTACACCCGATTGCGTGTACAACAGCGATTGTAGCGAGTAAGCCAAAACGTCAGCGTTATAAAAAAGGTCATACATCAATGTGGAAAAAAGCTGTTGTAACATTGGCAAAAGATGAAAAAATTACGCTGTTTGAGGGAGTTTAAGAATGGGTATTAAGACATATAAACCTGTTACATCCGGTATGCGGCAATGGCAAAGCCTCGACTTTTCCGGCATTACCGCAACAAAGCCGGAAAAATCCCTCACTCAGGGACGCGCTGAACACGCCGGTCATGATTCAAATGGAAGAATCAGCGTGTGGCATAAGGGCGGCGGACATAAAAGACGGTATCGTTGTATTGATTTTAGGCGTGATAAAATAAATATACCCGGCAAGGTTGCCACTATCGAATATGATCCTAACCGGAGCGCGAATATAGCTTTAATTATTTATGCGGATGGCGAGAAACGTTATATCATAGCGCCCAAAGGACTCAAGGTTGGAAGCAAGATACTCAATGGTCCAAGCGCCCCGATAGAACCGGGTAATGCCCTTCCGCTGGAAAACATACCGCTTGGATTTACTATTCATAATATAGAGTTGACCCTTGGTAAAGGGGCGCAGCTCGCGCGCTCGGCGGGAACTTCGGCTTTGGTCGCCGCTAAAGAGGGAGATTATGTAACCATAAAGCTGCCTTCTGGCGAGATGCGTATGATATTTAAGAAGTGTTTTGCTGTTGTTGGTGTTGTTGGCAACGAAGATCACATGAATATATGCTACGGCAAGGCTGGCCGTAAACGTTGGCTCGGTGTGCGGCCGACAGTTCGCGGCATGGTAATGAATCCGGTTGACCATCCACACGGCGGCGGCGAGGGCAAGAATAAAGGTATACATCCGGTAACCCCGTGGGGACAGCCTACAAAGGGTTATAAAACAAGAGATAAGCACAAAGCTTCTTCGCGCTTTATTGTAAGCCGCAGGAAGAAAAAATAGGACGCAGTAAGGGGTAAAGGTGTCGCGATCGATAAAGAAAGGCCCTTTCATTGAAAAGAGCTTGTACAAAAAGATTTTAGAGATGAGCAAGTCGACAGAACGGCGCATGATTAAGACATATTCGCGTTGTTCGACCATCATCCCTGAAATGGTAGGTATAACAATCTCGGTTTATAACGGAAAAACATGGGTGCCTGTATACGTAACTGAGAATCTTGTCGGCCATAAGCTGGGTGAATTTGCGCCTACGCGGATATTCCGTGGACACGCAGGCTCAGATAAGAAAGCCGCAAAGTCATAGGATATTATAATGGCAGACGGGTATAAGGCAATATCGAAGTTTTTAATTTGTTCACCGTACAAGATACGTCCAGTGGCAAATCTTATAAGACGAAAGACGTACACTGAGGCGCTTTCAATTTTGGAAAATATGCCGCATAAAGGCGCAAAATTGATACAAAAAACGCTCAGATCGGCGGGCGCGAACGCGCTGAGTATAGACAAGCATCTTGAAGAAGATATGCTGTATGTGAGGACTATAATGATTGATGACGGTCCGCGCATGAAACGGCTTTGGTGCAGGGCGCGGGGCAGGGCGGATATGCTGTTAAAACGGCTTTGTCATATAACTGTTATTGTGGATAAGGCCTAAGGTCGGGAGTATAATGTGGGACAGAAAGTAAATCCAATAGGGCTGCGTATAGGTATCAATCGTACATGGTCGTCTCGCTGGTATGTTGACCCTAAATCATACGCGGACACACTGCATGAAGATATTAAACTCCGTTCTTATATTGGCAAAATGCCGGAAACAAAAGGCGCGGACATAGCGGAATTAGAGATAATACGTCATCCGCAGCGTATAACTATAGTGATTCATACTGCGCGTCCGGGTGTGATTATAGGGGTTAAAGGCGCTAATATTGAAAAAATTGGACTTGAACTTCAGAAGCTGGTCAGTAAGAAGATTCAACTCAAGATAAAAGAAGTGCGTAACGCGGATAATAACGCCCAGATCATAGCGCAAAATATTGCCCGCCAACTCCTTGCCCGCGGTTCTTTTCGCAGGACGATGAAGCAGGCGATTAGCAACGCTATCAAGAAGGGCAACGCGCAAGGTGTTAAAGTGAGGCTTTCAGGACGTCTAGGCGGAGCCGAAATGTCCCGCACGGAGGAAGCTAAGGAAGGGCGTATCCCGTTGCACACACTTCGCGCGGATATTGAGTATGGTTTCGCCGAGGCGCATACTACTTTCGGCGCTATAGGCGTAAAAGTATGGGTATATAACGGTATGAAGTATGGCAAAGAGCAAAAAGAAGATGCGGGAGCTATTGTCCGTAAGCGCCGTGAGCGAACACCCGTTAAAGACGGAGAATAGGGGTAGACGATGTTAAGTCCGAAACGTGTAAGATACCGCAAAATGCAGCGTGGAAATATGCCGGGTAATGCTACAAGGTGTAATAGTGTGGCGTTTGGGGAATATGCGCTTGTTGCGTTGGAGCGAATCTGGCTCACCAACCGTCAAATAGAGGCGGCGCGTATTGCGATGAACAGACATATTAAGCGCGGCGGGAAATTGTGGATAAGGATTTTCCCCGATAAGCCATATACTAAAAAGCCTGCCGATACTCGTATGGGCAAAGGTAAGGGAGCGCCGGAATATTGGGTTGCGGTTGTTAAACCGGGTACAGTTATGTTTGAACTTGGCGGCATTGACAAAGAGCTTGCTTCAGAAGCAATGAAGCTTGCAGGCGCGAAACTTCCAATTAAAACAAAATTTGTTGCTCGTAGTGATTTTGAGCTTGGTGGATAAATGTTTGAAGCGAATGGGAAAAACGCTGAAAAAAGGAATTAGAATATGAAGAATTCGTTTAAAAATCTAACTTTTCCTGAGCTCAAAGCTAAGCGGGATGAGTTTAATAAGAAGTATTTGGAGCTTCGATTTCAATTGGTGATGGGGCATGTTGAAAATCCGGTATATAAGCGGACTCTGCGGCGGCAGATTGCGCGGCTTAATACGTTAATTGGTCAGCATGAGACGGCGGCGGCAAAAAATTTGCCGGCGGTGGATAGTGTGGCAAAGGAATAAGGGAAGACTGTGTCGGATCAAGCGAAAATGGCTAAAAGCGGAAAAAAAGAATTTGTCGGACTGGTAAAAAATACAAAACGTGTTGACGAGAATGGAAAAATCGTTGGTATGAATAAGACTATAGTTGTTTCTGTTGAAACAATGGCGTTGCATCCGCTTTACAAAAAATATGTACGGAAAGTGAAGCGAATCAAGGCGCATGATGAAGAGAATAAGGCTCGTACCGGTGATAGGGTGCGGGTCAGGGAATGCCGTCCGATCAGTAAAGATAAGTGTTGGAAACTTGTCGAAGTTATTGAGCAGGCAAAGTAAGAGGGGCGTTAAAAATGATTCAAGTAGAGACTTTTCTTAATGTTGCTGATAACTCTGGCGCTCGGCTAGTTCAATGTATAAAGGTGCTTGGCGGTTCGAAGCGCCGTTACGCGAGTGTTGGTGATATTATTGTTGTCGCGGTTAAGGAGACTTTACCGACCTCGGCTATAAAGAAAGGGACGGTTGAGAAGGCGGTTGTTGTCCGGACGCATAAAGAATATAGGCGGCCGGATGGTACGTATATACGATTTGACGACAATGCCTGTGTAATAATTGACACGAACAGAAATCCTAAGGGGAAGCGTATTTTTGGGCCGGTGGCTCGTGAATTGCGGGATAAAGACTATATGAAGATAGTTTCCCTTGCGCCGGAAGTTTTATAGCAGGCGTAAATTGAGGATTTGAGGCGCTTTGCGTTTTTAGATGAATATTCGATCCGAATGTTTATTTAACGCAAATTTTAAAAGTTGCCGGGGAATGGCTTGTAAGGAGCGGTAAAATGTCAGTTCAGACTAGAACGCATAAGTTTAAGATAAAGAAAGATGATATGGTTGAAGTGATCGCCGGGAAGGAAAAAGGCAAGCGAGGGCGTATTTTGCGCATCTTACGGGAAAAAGACCGTGTCGTAGTTGATGGTCTTAATTTGGTAAAGAAGACGCAGAGACGGCGTAGTCAAAATGATAAGGGCGGTATAATAGAAATTGAAGCGGCCTTACACGCCTCGAATGTTATGCTTGTTTGTAAAAAATGCGGTCCTACACGGATAGCTTATAAAATTGATGGTACGGTAAAAAAGCGAATTTGTAGAAAGTGCGGAGAGGCTTTGTGATGGGCGAAGGAAAAACAAAAAAAACTGGTAAGACTCCTGCCGAAAACAGGATTGCCGCTTCCAGTAAGGGTGGAGCGGCTTCGAAAAAATCCAGCGGCATTAAGGCTGGCGAAAATGTCATGCCGAAAGGTTATGTGCCGCGTTTGAAGAAAATTTATAAAGAGACGATTGCTCCTGAGCTTATCAAAGAATTTAAGTATTCTTCGTCTATGCAGGCGCCGCGTCTTGTTAAAATTGTTGTGAGTATGGGTGTGGGCGAGGCGATATCTAATAAAAGACTGCTTGAAGCCGCTGTGGATGAACTTACATTGATTACAGGTCAAAAGGCTGTTAAGACGAAAGCCCACAAGAGTATTGCGAATTTTAAGATACGGGCGGGACAGGAGATTGGCGTTTGTGTAACTTTACGCGGCGCGATGATGTACGAATTTTTGGACCGTTTGGTCAACGCGGCCTTGCCGCGAGTCAAAGATTTTCGTGGAATTAATCAAAATGCTTTTGACGGGCATGGAAATTATGCTATGGGTATAACGGAGCAAATTATATTTCCAGAGATTGATTTTGACAAAATAGAACGAATTGCCGGGCTTAACATAGTTATTGTTACGAGCGCGAAAACGGACGCTGAAGCTAAAGCTTTCCTTGCTAAGTTCGGTATGCCGTTTCGGAAATAAAGTATAAGGAGCGTACATGGCACGAAAGGCAATGATAATTAAGGCGCTTAGGAAGCCAAAATATAAAACCCGTAAAGTCAACAGGTGTAGGATTTGTGGAAGGGCAAGGGGATATTTAGGTAAATTTGAGATGTGCCGCCTTTGTTTTCGGAAATTGGCAAGCGAAGGGCTTATACCCGGCGTTACAAAATCAAGTTGGTAGGAGGAACGGATGAGTGTTTCTGATCCAGTGGCTGATATGTTGACCAAACTCCGTAATGCCGGAATGGCAAAACATGAGAAAGTGGACATCACGACGTCGAGGCTTAAACTTGAAATAATTAAGATACTAAAGACCGAGGGATATATACGTAATTTTAAGAAAGTAACGCAAAGCGGTATGAATATTATCCGTGTGTTTTTAAAATATGACGACGAAACTGATCCGGTTATTCACGGTATAAAAAAAGTATCTACACCAGGACGCCGTGTTTATACCGGGTATAAGACTATGCCCCGCGTGTTTAACGGATTTGGTACATTGATTGTTTCTACATCGAGTGGGGTTACCACAGGGAAAAAGGCCGCCGAGAAAAAAGTTGGCGGTGAAGTAATTTGTATGATTTGGTAGGGTTATATGTCGCGTATTGGAAAAATACCGGTTAAAGTTCCGGCAGGCGTTAAAGTTTCCTTCAACAATAATACAATTACTGTGGAAGGGCCTAAGGGTAAACTGACACAAGTTTATCATACGGTTGTGAACTTTGAAAGTAAAGACGGTGAGATTTTAGTCGGCAGGATTAATGATGAGAAGCAGACAAAATCTTTTCATGGGCTGTACCGGAATCTGCTTAATAATATGGTTATTGGCGTGTCGTCCGGGTTTACGAAAGTGTTGATAATTAATGGCGTCGGCTATCGCGCTGAAGTACAGGGCAAGTTGCTGGTCATGAACCTTGGATTTTCGAATGAGGTATATGTAGGGATACCGGAAGGCATTACATTAAAAGCGGAGGCTAACGGCAGGCTTGAGATAAGCGGTATAGATAAGCGTCAAGTTGGCGAGTTTGCTGCTCAGATTCGGCAGCTCCGCGCTCCTGAACCTTATAAGGGTAAGGGAATACGGTATGAAAACGAGCATATCAGGCGGAAAGTTGGTAAATCCGGCGTTAAATAAAGGTTGAATCATGTTGCGAAAGATGTTGGAAAAAGATAAAAAACGTTTAAGCCGTAAAGTACATATACGGAAAAGGCTTACAGGCACACCTGAGAGGCCGCGTATGACGGTAACACGTAGTAATAAGAATTTGTCTATACAGGTAATTGATGATACAAAAGGGCGGACGCTTGTATCTGTTTCGACTTTGGAAAAAGAGTTGAGAGAGATAAAAGCTACGGTTGCAGGCGGCGCTCAGTTGGGCGAAATTATAGGAAAACGCCTTTTAGAAAAAGATGTAAAGACAGTTGTTTTTGATAGAAACGGTTATTTGTATCACGGTGTTGTTAAAGCGATGGCGGACGGCGCGCGTAAAACTGGGATACAGTTTTAGATTACGGTTTTGAATGAAATGTTGAAACTGGAAGTTCAATGTGTAAAGATTTGTTGGGGGCGGAATGGAACATTCAAGAGATAGAGACCGCGATAGGAACTCGCAAGATAAAGAAAAAGAGTTCGTAGAGAAGCTGGTTAAATTGAATAGAACGGCAAAAGTTGTAAAGGGAGGACGTCGCTTTTCTTTTTCAGCATTGACTGTTGTTGGCGATCGTAAAGGTAATGTAGGTTATGGTTTCGGCAAGGCCAATGATGTTTCAGAAGCGATTCGTAAAAGCATGGATAAGGCTAAGCGTAGTATGATAAAGCTGCCGATTAAGCATGGCACCATACCGCATGAAATTCAAGGAACGTTTAAGTCGTCGGCGGTGCTTTTGAAACCGGCTTGTTCCGGTACGGGTATCATCGCGGGCGGGCCGGTGCGCGCTATCATGGAGGCCGGCGGTGTTACCGATGTTCTCTCAAAATCTATAGGCGCTTCGAGTCAGTACAATGTTGTTAAAGCGACTTTTGAATGTATTAAACAAATGATGGACGCGCGGCTTGTGGCAAAAAACAGAGGCAAGTCGCTCAAAGAACTGTGGGGGTAGATGAATGGCGGATGTTTCAAATGGAAAAGTACGGATTCGTCTTGTGCGCAGTACAATAGGCGTGCTTCCTAATCAGCGGGCGACTATCCGTTCGTTGGGATTACGAAAAATAGGTTCGGTGGTTGAACAGGAAGTAAACGGAGCGATCATGGGAATGGTAAAAACAGTTTCTCACCTTGTTGAAGTGGAGAAAATAGGCTGATGCAAGATTTTAATTTACACGCGCCGCGCGGCGCTAACAAACGGAAAAGAATAATTGGTCGCGGTCAGGGTTCGGGACGCGGTACAACGGCGGGAAAAGGTAATAAGGGGCAGCAATCGCGTTCCGGCGGCAAGACATATCTTGGTTTTGAAGGCGGTCAGATGCCGTTATATCGCCGTCTTGCCCACCGTGGTTTTTCTAACTACCCATTCAAGAAAATTTATCAGACGGTGAATCTTTTTGATATTGAAAAACGTTTTGAAGATGGGGCGGTGGTGAGTGTAGCCGCGTTAAAAGCCGCCGGTCTTGTTAAATCTAAGCTGCCTGTGAAAATTTTGGGTGATGGAGATTTGACCAAAAAAATAAATTGTGAGATTGAAGCGCTTTCAGCTTCCGCAAGGGAAAAGATTGTTAAGGCGGGCGGCGTTGTAAAAAGCGCGTCTGATTCATCAGATAATGAAAAATAAGGAAATTTGATGGCTAACCCTTTAGTTGGTATTTTCAGAATAAAAGAGCTTCGTGAACGCATCTTTTTTACAGTCGTGATGCTTATAGTATTCAGGCTGGGCGCGGTTATTCCAGTTCCCGGCGTTAATGTCCGCGAACTGAACGCATATTTTTTGTCTCAGCAAAATTCGGGAAACGCCATTGTTGATTACCTTGACTTCTTCGCCGGCGGCGCTTTTTCAAATTTTTCGGTGTTTATGCTGGGCATAATGCCATATATTTCGATGTCCATCATTATGCAGTTGCTGTTAATTGTATTTCCGCGGCTAAAAAAATTATCACAAGAAGAGGGCGGCAGAAAAAAAATACAAACATATCAACGTTATGGGACGGTTGTTGTTTGTTTAATTCAGTCATACGCGGTTACACAGTATGCCCAAATTATATCACGGAGCGTGGAAAACCTTCTTACGATGAATCTTTTGCCGTTTACATTGCTGGCAATGCTTTCAGTTACGACGGGGACGCTGATGCTTATGTGGATGGGAGAGCAGATTACTAAGCGAGGCATAGGAAACGGTATATCGCTGTTGATATTTGCCGGTATTGTCGCCCGTCTGCCGGATGCTGTTTGGGAATTGGCTGGGCACGTCGCCAGGGGCGAACTTAATCTTGTATTTGTAATTGTTGTCTGTATCATGTTTGTCGCCGTTATCGCGCTTGTTGTATTTGAGCAGCAGGGGCAGCGGAAAATCACCGTCCATTACGCAAAGCGTGTGGTTGGCAGAAAGATGTACGGCGCTCAAAATACTTATATCCCGTTCAAAATAAATCCATCGGGAGTAATACCGGTAATTTTCGCGTCTTCGATTCTGACTTTTCCGTTGCAGATAGCTTCGACAATTGGGAGTAATGTTCCATGGCTTGCGGCTCTTTCCCGCGCTTTGACGCCGCGTGGTGTTTTATATAATATATTATATGTTTTACTTATAATATTTTTTGCTTATTTTTATACACAGGTTACGTTGAATCCTATTGAGATTGCAAAGAATATACGCGAGAATGGAGGTTCTATTCCGGGTATACGGACGGAGAAAATTGAGGAGTACCTTACGAAGATATTGAACAGGATAGTTCTTCCGGGCTCTTTATATCTTGCTCTAATTGCGGTAATACCAACAATTATTCAGGTATTGTTTAATTTTCCGTCGTCTATATCGTATTTGATGGGCGGTACGTCGCTTTTGATTTTGGTAGGTGTTGATTTAGATACTATGAGTCAGATTGAGGCTATGTTGAAAATGCATCACCATGAAGGTTTAACCAAACATGGACGCTTGCGTGGAAGAAACCTATAGGGGGAGAGAAAATGAAAGTTCGGACAAGTGTAAAACCTATTTGCGATAAATGCAAAGTGATAAAGAGGCATGGTATAATCCGTATCATTTGCCAAAATCCAAAGCATAAGCAGAGGCAGGGGTAGGGGGTATAATGGCTCGTATTGCAGGCGTTGATTTGCCTAATAAACACGTTGATATCGCATTGACCTATATTTTTGGTATAGGCAGATCGAGCGCGGTGCAGATTTGTGAGAAGGCAAAAATAGATACTAAACGTTTTATAAACGATCTTTCTGCGGAAGAATTGAATGAATTGCGCCGTTTGATTGAAAACGATTACAAAGTGGAAGGCCGGCTCCGGACAGAGATTGCGTTAAACATCAAGCGGCTTATGGATATAGGCTGTTATAGAGGGTTGCGGCATAGAAAAGGTTTGCCACTTCGCGGACAGAGGACTCGTACTAATGCGCGTACTCGTAAAGGTAAGAAGAAGACTGTTGCCGGTAAAAAGAAATAGGCAATTTAGGTATAAATATATATATTAATAGGAGGAAGGATGAGCGGAGGACAGTGTGGCTGCTAACGTCAAAAAGAAGAAAGAAAAGAAGTCGGTATATGAAGGCAATGTTTATATACAGGCGACTTTTAATAATACGATCGTAACCATAACCGATTTGATGGGAAACGCTATTTCGTGGGCGAGTTCCGGCGGTCTTGGTTTTAGAGGCGCAAAGAAATCAACGCCGTTTGCGGCGCAGACCGTTACAGAAACAGCCGCTCAAAAGGCTATTCAGTCGGGTTTACGGGAAGTTCATGTGTATGTTAAAGGTCCTGGCATGGGCAGGGAATCCGCTATTCGTCAGCTTGGCGCACTTGGGATGAAAGTTAAGTCTATTAACGATGTAACGCCGATCCCGCATAATGGATGCAGGCCGCGTAAGACTAGACGTATCTAAACGAGGGAAATCATGGCAAGATATACTGGTCCGGTTTGTAGAATGTGCCGGACAGAACAAAAGAAATTGATGCTTAAAGGCGACCGGTGCAAAAGCGATAAATGCGCTATAAGCAAGAAGCGGGCGGCTCCAGGAAAAGATCCTAAAGGAAGGATGGGAAAACGTTCGGATTATGCCATACAGTTGCGTGAAAAGCAGAAACTTAAAAGAGTTTATGGTATGTTGGAAAAACAGTTCAGTCTGTTTTTTGAGCGAGCCCAACGTATGCCTGGTATTACCGGCGAGAACCTTTTTTTGCTTTTGGAACGGCGCTTAGATAATATTGTTTATCGCTTGCGTTTCGCATCAAGTAGGAAAGAAGCTCGCCAAATTGTTTTGCATGGTCATATTTTAGTAAATGGAGAATGTGTGAACATTCCTTCATATCTTATTAAAGTGGGGGATTCTATAGAGGTTAAAGATTCAAGTAAGAGTCTTGCGCTTATTAAAGATGCTTTGAAGGAGTATGGAAAATCAGGAGTAATGCCGTGGTTGCAGTTAGACCCTGATACCCTTAAAGGGAAATTATTGGCTTTCCCCAGAAGGAGTGATATAACGGATCTTTCGGACATCAAAGAACAGATGATTGTTGAATATTATTCGAAGTAAGGAGTCTTCATGGCCCGTAGAAATCTGCTTAAAGGTTTCAAGAAACCGAAAGGTAGAACTTTTGAAACTAGCGAGTTAAGAAAAGATTATGGAAAATTTATAGCTTCTCCGTTTGAACCAGGTTTTGGTACGACGATAGGCAATACACTACGCAGGGTGTTGTTATCGTCGATTCAAGGTTATGCGGTTACGGCGGTTAGGATTGTTTCATACGATGCTGAAGGAACGCCGCATAATATATCGAGCGAGTTCGAACTTATACCGAATGTTGTTGAGGATACTCTCGAAATATTGAATAAGCTTAAACAGGTATGTTTTAAGCTGCCGTCAGATATTGATCAAGATACGATAATGTTTGAGTGGTCGGGAAAAAATGTAATTAAGAGTGAAGATTTCGCTAAGACCGGTAAAACGGAGGTGCTGAATCCTGGACTTCATATTATGACTCTTACGGAAGGCGCTCGTGTCGAGATGGAGTTACAGATTGAATTAGGACGCGGCTATATTCCGTCCGAACAGAATGCGCAGCATATTGAGGTTATAGGTACTATACCTATGGATTCAGTTTTTTCGCCTGTAAAAAAAGTGAAGTATAGTGTTGAACCGACTAGGGTAGGGCAGCGCAGCGATTATGATAAGCTCATTTTTGAGTTATGGACTGACGGGACGATTGAGCCGAATAACGCTTTGATTGAGGCTGCCAAGATAGCTAAAGAGCATTTTGCTCTGTTCGTTAATTTTGATGAAACATCATTCGGTGATGACGAGGAATTGGACGAGGGTGATGAGCGTATCCGGCAATTGATGGGGACTCCTGTTGAAGAGCTTGAGCTGTCGATTCGCTCGTCGAATTGTCTAAAGATCGCCAATATAAAAACTATAGGCGAATTGGTGCGGAAAACTGAAGAGGATATAAATCAAACTCGTAATTTTGGCAAAAAGTCGCTACAGGAAATAAAAGAAAAACTGCAAGAATGGGGTTTGACTCTTGGTATAACAAGTAATAATGAATTAAGAAGCGCGTTGAAAATAGGCGTAAAAAAGGACGATGGTAATGAAGCATAAACGGGGCTTTAATCCGCTTGAAAGGATGGCGGCGCATCGTAAAGCTATGGTGCGTAATATGATGACCTCCTTGTTCAATAAGGAACGTATAGAAACAACAAAGGCTAAGGCGCTTGAGGTAAGGCGTTTCGCCGAAAAATTGATTACCCGCGCTAAGGTAGACTCCGTCCATAACCGGCGTATTGTTTCCGGGCGGCTTTATGACGAGGGCATTACGGCAAAATTGTTTACCAATATTGCTCCACGTATGAAGGATCGGAACGGCGGCTATACTAGAATCATTAAATTGGGAAAACGCTATGGCGATGCCGCTGAGATTGTAATATTGGAATTGGTTGATTATAAACTGGATACCGAAAAAAAATCCACTGAAGCTGGCCCAAAGAAAAAGAAGGGAGAAAAAAATGTCCAAAGCGCATAGGGGAAAAGGAATTCGTGAGTTATTCCATAAAGGGCGTGGTGTATGTCCTGTTTGTAAAAAGGAAAATATTAAGATTCTTTATGAACAGGATAAAAATGATGTAAAAGTGAAAATATGTAAAATTTGTAAGGCTGCTATTAAACACGGTAAAAAAAGTGTGTAAAACCGGGGGTGGTATAAAAAATACGGCTTATTATGCTGTTTTATGCCGCCCCTCCTCATAAAAAATATTATTGTAATTCCTTTTTGATTCTTGAATTAGTATATTTTATATTCAGTTTTTTATTTTGCGGCTTTTGGGTGAAGAAACTCCCTAAGCAAAATGTTGCGCCTTTGTTGTATGAGAGACTCGCGGGATAACAGCGCGGAGCGCATGGAAACCCGCTGGCGGGCGGGCGTGCGCGGGCTTTCAAAATTGACGTGTTCTGAGTATACTGATAGCGCTCGCGGCAAAAGTGTTGATGCGTCCGGCAATATGGATTTTGGTTTGTCGTTCATGTCTTGCAGGGTGTGGAGCGCTTCGCGGTTTTTAGCGGAAGTTGTTCGATAACTTCAGTTATCGAACAACTCTATTGTATAAAGAGGTTTTTATGAGCAGCTTGTATAGCAGGGAAAATGAGCATGATTCGTGCGGTATCGGGTTTGTAGCGGATATTAAAGGACGCGCTTCGCATGATATTTTGGAGCGCGCGTTGGAAGTGCTGGAGCGTATGGCGCACCGCGGCGCGGAAAGCGCGGACGATAAGACGGGCGACGGCGCCGGCGTGATGATGCAGATTCCGCATGAATTTTATAAAAAAACAGTCGCGGCATTGAAGGGCGGCGCGTTTGATAAACCGGCTTCTTACGGAACCGGGCTTTTATTCCTGCCTAAGGACAGCGCCGCGCCGGAAACGAGCGTGATTTTGAAAAAGATAGACGCTCTCGCGGAAGAGTTGGGGCTTTCTTTGTTGTCCTTGCGTGATGTTCCTGTAAATTCCGGCGTAATAGGCGCGATTGCGCGTCAGGCTGAGCCTTCAGTCAAGCAAATTTTTCTTGGCGCGGCTGGCGCCGCCCGCTCCATGGATGATTTGAATTTTAGCCTTTATATTTTCCGTAAAAAACTTGAGAAATATGCGCGTGAAAGTTTAAAAAATTCTGATATTTATATTCCGAGCCTTTCAGCCTCGACAATTGTGTATAAGGGGATGTTAACGCCGTGTCAGTTGCGCGAATATTATCCCGAATTGTCTGACGAGGATATGCGGACGGCTGTGGCTCTTGTTCATTCACGGTTTTCGACAAATACTTTCCCCGCTTGGGCGCTTGCGCAGCCGTTTCGTCTTATCGCTCATAATGGCGAGATAAACACGGTTAAGGGGAATCGTTTTTGGGCGGCGGCCAGGGAAAAATTGCTCGCCAACCCGCGTTTTGGAAAGCATATTGCCGATATTTTACCGGTTATAGAGCCGGACCGCAGCGATTCGGCGAGTTTTGATAATATGCTGGAACTTTTGGTGATGAGCGGGAGGAGTCTGCCGCACGCTTTAATGATGCTGATACCGGAAGCGTGGAACGATAAAAATCCTATAAGCGACGAGCTTAAAAATTTTTATGAGTATAACGCCTGTTTGATGGAGCCATGGGACGGTCCCGCCTCGATGGTGTTCTGCGACGGGCGCTATGTTGGCGGTACGCTTGACCGCAACGGTTTGCGTCCATCCCGCTACACAATTACTAAGACCGGACTCATTGTGATGGGCAGCGAGACGGGGGTTCAAGATTTTAAGCCGGAGGATATCGAATATAAGGGGCGGCTTGAGCCGGGTAAACTTTTGCTGGTCGATTTGCAGGAGGGGCGCATAATCCCGAATGACGAGGTTAAACACGATGTAAGCACCGCAAAGCCGTACAGCAGTTGGGTCAAGGCGAATGTAATCCCGCTGGAACAGGAACTGGAAACTGACGCGCTTAGCGCGGACGCATTGTTCCACGATGACAGGCGTGTATTATTTATGGAGCGAAGTTTTGGCTACACGCGCGAAGATCGCGAAAAGTTGTTGCTTACAATGGCGGTAACGGGGCAGGAGCCGGTTAACTCTATGGGGACGGACACTCCGGCCGCCGTTTTCAGCGACAAAAGCCAGCGTGTTTATTCATATTTCAAGCAGTTGTTCGCGCAAGTAACTAATCCGCCCATAGATTCCATACGTGAAGACTTGGTAATGACATTAACAAGTTTCGCCGGACCGCAGAGGAATTTGCTTGAAGAGACGGCGGAGCATTGCAGGCGGATTAAGGTAAAAAATCCTATTTTGACTGACGCCGACTTTGAGCGCTTGCTCAAGGTCGCGCCGGATACTTTTAAGAGCGTTTGTCTGGACGCTTCCATTCCGCTTCCGGCGGACGGCGCGGCGTCTGGTTCATTGAAAGCCGGACTGGACGCCTTGACATCGCAGGCGTTGGCGTTGGCGGCGTCCGGCGCGTCTCTGATCGTGCTGTCCGACAGGGCGGCTCTGGATCCCGCCGCCGGACGCTACGCGATACCGGCGCTGCTTGCGCTGGGCGCGGTTCATCACGCTCTTATCAAGGCTGGAGAGCGGATGAATGTGTCGCTGATTGTCGATTCCGGGGAGCCCAGAGAGATTATGCACTTTGCCTTGCTTTTTGGCTACGGCGCGGATTTTGTCTGCCCTTATGGGGCGCTGGCGGCGCTTGCCGCGATTTGCCGGAGTTTCGACGACAGTCGCGCAGGCGATTACCGGAGCGCCAGTCATCAATATCTGAAGGGCTTGCAAAAGGCCTTGCTTAAAGTTATGAGCAAGATGGGCACGAGCACGTTGCGTTCGTACCGGGGAGCGCAGATTTTTGAGGCGCTTGGGCTTGGACCGGAAGTTATAGAAAAGTGTTTTTGCGGCACGGCGAGCAGAATAGGCGGGGCGGGTTTCGCGGAACTTGAGGCTGAGGCGCTTGATCGCCGCAAGACGGCGGCGGCCGCGGATGAGAGGCTTGGTGAAAGTCCCGCGCCGGAGGACTACCTGCTGTACGGCGACGGCCAGTACAACTGGCGACGGTCCGGTGAAAAACACGCATGGAATCCGGACGCAATCTATATGCTGCAATGGGCGGCGCGTTCGGCGGATTACTCTAAGTTCAAACAGTTTAGCGCCGCGGTAAATGCTCTGAATCAGAGTCCGCACGTTATACGGGGGCTTCTTGATTTTGCTAGGCCCGGCGCGGCGTCCGGCGCTCCCGCCGCGTCTATCCCGATAGATGAAGTGGAAAGCGTCGAGGCGATCATGAGGCGTTTTACGACAGGCGCTATGTCTTTTGGCTCAATATCGAAGGAAGCGCACGAGACGATAGCGACGGCGCTCAATTCGATACAGGGGCGCTCAAATTCGGGCGAAGGCGGCGAGGATCCCGCGCGATTTGCCAAGAAGCCGGACGGAACATGGACGCGAAGCGCTATCAAGCAAGTTGCGTCCGGACGTTTCGGGGTAACGTCGGAGTATCTGGCTAATGCGATTGAGCTTCAGATCAAAATGGCGCAGGGCGCAAAACCAGGCGAGGGCGGGCAGCTGCCCGGGCATAAGGTTGATGTTCAAATTGGATTGACGCGGCATTCCACGCCCGGTGTTACGTTGATAAGTCCGCCCCCTCATCATGATATATATTCTATCGAGGATTTGGCTGAGTTGATATTTGACCTGAAAAACGCGAATCCCGGCGCTCGTATAAGCGTCAAACTGGTGGCGGAAAACGGCGTTGGGACGGTAGCGGCGGGTGTGGCGAAGGCTCACGCGGATAATATACTTATTTCCGGTTATGACGGCGGTACCGGCGCGAGTCCGCAGTCCAGCATAAGGCACGCTGGTCTGCCGTGGGAGCTGGGGATAGCGGAGACGCATCAAACTCTGCTTGCCAACGGACTGCGGGGGCGAGTGCGCCTGCAAACTGACGGGCAGATAAAGACCGGGCGCGATATAGTGATAGCCGGAATGTTGGGCGCGGAAGAATTCGGTTTTGGCACATCGACTTTGATAGTTTTGGGCTGTGTGATGATGAGAAAATGTCATGAAAACACTTGTCCTATGGGTATTGCCACGCAGGATCCGGTGCTGCGCGGTCGTTTTGCCGGAAAAAGCGAGCATCTTGTTACATTTTTCCGCTTTTTGGCGCAGGAAGTCCGCGAGATAATGGCGGAATTAGGCTTTCATACGTTCAACGAGCTTGTCGGACGCTCCGATATGCTTGTCCAACGGCGGAGTCCTAAAGCAAAATCGGCAAACGTTGACCTTTCGCGCCTGCTTTTTATGGCGAGCGGGCCGGATTTTATCAAAGGCGGGCAGGAGCGTTACTGCGCGCGGGATCAGGTTCATAGCATTGATGATGTTATAGACCGGAAATTGATTGAAAAATGCCGCCCGTCTCTTGATAAAAAAATTCCAACCGCTTTGGCGATGAATGTGCGGAACACAGACCGCGCTGCCGGAGCTATGTTGAGTTTTGAGATTTCCAAGCGTTTTGGCGGGGCGGGGCTGCCGGAAAATTTCATAACGGTAGATTGGGCGGGCTCCGCCGGGCAGAGTTTTGGGGCGTTTCTCGCCCCCGGTGTTACTTTCCGGCTTTCCGGCGATGCCAACGACTATTTTGGAAAAGGGCTTTCCGGCGGGCGCATAGCCGTCTTTCCGCCTGCGGGTTCAACATTTTCCAGCGCCGAAAACATCATAATCGGGAATACGGCTCTGTATGGAGCAACGGCGGGCGCGGCTTTTGTCGCGGGGCTTGCCGGCGAGCGTTTCTGTGTGCGTAATTCCGGCGCTTTGGCCGTGGTTGAGGGCGCGGGCGACCATTGCGCCGAGTATATGACCGGCGGACGGCTTATTGTGCTTGGCAAGGTTGGCAGAAACTTTGCGGCAGGTATGTCAGGCGGCGTCGCCTATGTGTTAGACCGCGCCTCTGAATCGAACGGCGAGCGTCCGTTTGAATATTTCTTGAACAGCAGCATGGTTGAACTTTCCCGCCTTGATAATGTCGAAGATGAAAACTTTGTTCTTGACGCTATCGAAAAACACATCTATTGGACAGGCTCGGAGTACGCAAAAAAAATCCGCGACAGTTGGGAAACAGAGCGCCGTAATTTTTATAAAATTTTGCCGGTGGAATATAAACGCGCCCTTGA
>JAIRZA010000132.1 GCA_031267475.1 Spirochaetaceae bacterium
TTTTTTCCATCAAGAATTTCACCGATAATATCAGCGGTGGCGATACCCGCCTTATAATAATTAAAGCCGGAGGCTATCATGCAGCCGCCGCCCAACGCGCCGGTTACATCACCCGAAAACAATGGTTTTTTGGCGTTGCGAAACACTTCGATTATGGCATACACGCCTGAAAATACAGTGTTGTCCGTGGTCAGATAGAGTCCGTCAACACGATTTACAATGGACTGCGCGGCCTGTTTTACCTCCGCCGAAGAATTTATCGATTGTGAAACCAGCGTTATGCCATTTTCCGCGCATCCTTTCGCTACTAATTCCAGCGCCGATGCCGAATTCGCTTCAGAGGCGGTATAAATGTATCCCAATGTATTTATACCCGCGATTTTTTTGAATAAATTTATATGCTCCACTGTGGGTATTGCATCTGAAAGTCCCGTAACGTTGCCTTCTCCGTGAGCTAGTGTTGTCATCAAGCCCGCGCCTACGGGGTCGGTAACAGTCGCAAAGACAACAGGTTTGTCTTTTATCACATTTGCCAGCGATTGGGCGATTGGTGTGGCTATCCCAACAGCGACATCGACTTTTTCCGCTTTGAATTTGGCGGCAATCTGCGCGGCGGTACTCATATCGCCGTTAGCGTTCTGTAAATCGTAAACGGCCGGTATACCGCGCAACGCTAATCCATCCAGTATGCCTTGTTCAACCGCGTCAAGCGCCGGATGTTGCGCAATCTTCGCAATGCCGATTTTTACGGCTGCCGGCGCCGCTCCGTTTTTGGCTTTTGTTTTATCGCAAGAAGAAAATGTTAGGCTGATTAATGCCGCGACCATGCAGGCGCAAAAATTTAGTTTGTTCATAAAAAGACCCTTTGTTAACGCGCGTATTGCTCCGCGCTCGTTTCTATATACAGTAACAACAATGGCCGAACACGTCAATCACGTGCTTGCCTAACAAGGCAAATATATAAGTTTGCGCCCCGCGAAACCCATGCCGGCTGCTGCCCAATTTCATCAAACCGGCTTAACTGCGCCGCTAATATCCCACGCCCCATATCTATTTTTTTATCATATATTTGAGCCTGTTCCAAAATCGGTTATTTTGCAACAGGCTCTTGCAGTTTCTCGCCCTACGGGCTGCAAAACTGCGGTTTTTATAGGTTGCTGTTCCAAAAACTGAAGTTTTGGAACAGCCTCATTTTGTAAAAGTAAAACTGCTGTGATTTGCGCCAGGATTACTGTAAAATAAGCTTGTTTCTATCTATCTTGTATGTTTTTTTACGGGTGTTAAAGAAATTAAAGCGCCTTTACAATAATTTTTATGTTATAAATTGCCACACATCTTCAACAAGCAAATGATCTAATGTTTTAATATTCTCTTTTAAGATAGTATCCGTTTTCATGATTGGACGCAAATCACAATAATAAACACCATCCAAAGGGTTTAATTTAACGGTATATCCTTTGAAATGACCGGTTAAAAACGTAGTGTTTATACCATAATGCGGTTCTTTGCCTTTTCGTTGAACATCATGTAAAAAAACCGCAAAATGCGGGGTATCTATATTTGTTAGCTTGTTGTATAAAAACTTGTCAATAAATATTTTATCAAGTCTGTCTTTACTCGATGTTTTTACCGAACCAATAGCGGCGATTTTTTCATTGTTTTCAATAATTAAATCATGTTGATACATCATGCGAAACAATTCCTCGCCATTCACAACAACAGGAACCTGAACAACGCCGTCACGAACAGGAATTCCTAATTCCAGGAAAACCAAACGAATATATCTTTCAAATAAATCGCCATTTATTTTCCGCGCGGTATTACTTTCATCGGCAGGGAGCGCGTCGAGCGCCGCGCCGATTGTTTGCTGACAAGTGTAAATAAATCTATTCAAATTTTCGCGTATGCCTGTTTCACCGCGAATATCTTTTATATGCGTCATTGCATACATAAAATTATTTCTTGCGGTAGAAAAATCATTCACGGCAATCATAAGATTATGGTTAATAGGGCGTGTTACATTAAAATTACCATCTTTTTTGTACTGGAAAAAACGATACTGATTTTCATTCTGAGAAACTATAACCGCCTGTAAATTATCGTGTATGAAGGTTAAATACGCCTCGCAAAACGACGCATAATCATCAATATTGGAAAATCGTGATTTATCCCGCGCCCATTCAACCAATTGTGATAACTTCATCGTATGCCTTCCCTTCGTTCCGCCGTTTTTTTATCATATTCCATCCACTCGTCAACAGAACGATGAACCACTCCGTCAATGCGTTTAATTGCCCATGAGTTATATTCCTGATTCATTTCACAGCCCATCCATTTTCTGCCAAGCTGTTCAGACGCAACGAGGGTCGTGCCCGAACCAGAAAAAGGGTCTAACACAATATCACCACTGTTGCTTGAAGCTAAAACAATTTTTCGTAAAAGTTCTTCCGGCTTTTGTGTCGGATGTTTCGTTTTTTCTCCCATCCCGTTACAGGTAGTTGGAATCTCAATAACGTCTTTTGGCTTTGCGCCTAATGGGTTTGGGCGCCATAGGGGAGGTTCCTTTTTGCTTTTCCCATATTGACTGGTTTCCGCTTGCGGATGTTCGGGATATTTAAGCGTGTGTCTGCTGTATGGCAGCCGAATGGCGTCAGTATTCATCGTAAACTGCTTTGACTTTCGTAAATGTAAAATACTTTCATGTGAACGTCCCCAATCTGCCCCCAGATTTGCTTTATTTCTGTAATGCCATACTAACCATTTACAACTTAAAAAAAAGCGCATTGCCGGATGCTTGAGATCCGCTAAAATTTCACTAAAACCGCAGATATATAACGTGCCATCGGGTTTCAAAATTCTAGCCGCTTCTTTTATCCATCTCAACGACCAACTGATATATTGTTCCTGCGAGTCAAATTTATCCCATTCCGCTTTTTTTATATTATATGGTGGATCCGCGAATATCAAATCTACTGAATTATCTTTAATGGAATTGAGCCAAAATAGACTATCGCCAGTAAATAACAGCCCGTTTTTCCGTGAATATACCGGCTCCTTTATGCCGAACCGTGTCTTATCCATGACTTGATAATATATCTCTGAACTATCCAACGGATAATCCGGCGTATTTTCGTCAAAAAACAAGGGCGTTTGTTTCAAAACATTCGATTCTGCAGGCATGACAGGTTCATTATGATTATAAAACGCTAAAATATCAATGTTTTGCGCGAACTCAACGAGGCGAGGCATGGGCAAGGCGCAGGCTTTCACGCCGTGAGCGCGTGGATAGGGCGGCATAATTTAACACTCGGATAGCCGCGGCGGAGAAAAAACTTCGCCGCCTTTAGACGCGGGGCGGTGTCAATCAGAGCAAATAAATTCATCGTAATAGTGATAACGCCATATAGCGTTCACCAAACAACACCGTTGCGGCGCGAGCTTGCGGCGTGAGCTTTGCAAAAGCTCACGCCGCTTCTCAAAACGAAAAGCTAAGAGCTCCGTTGGGCGGATTCGGATTCCATTGAGTTAATCGCCGCTACATAGGCCTTAATCGCCGATTCAATGATGTTTGTGGATACACCGCGCCCGTTCCAAATGCCGCCTTCGTAAGAAATCTTTACCATGGCCTCTCCTTGCGCGTCCGTATCGCCGGTAATAGCGCCTAGCTCAAACATTTCCAGCGCCACTTCCTTGCCAACAAGTTTATTGATAGCGCTGAAAGCCGCGTCTACACAGCCGTTTCCAAAATGCACCGCCTCGCGCATACCGCCGTCTTCCGCCTCAAGCCGAATCGCGCTTATTGACGGCACGGAAGATCCCGCGTTTATGACCCAGCGATCCAGCTTCCATTTTTCAGGAACCGCACCCGCCGTCCCTATCACCAAAGCCTCTATATCACGGTCGGAAACCGTCTTTTTGCTGTCCGCAAGCGCCTTGAAGTTCGCAAAAACCTCGTCCAGCGCCTTGCCTTTAATCACAAAACCAAGCTCCGCAAGCCGCTCGCTTAAAGCGTGTTTGCCGGAATGTTTTCCCAGCACCAGCTCTTTCTTGCTTATTCCGACGGATTCAGGCGTCATAATTTCGTAAGTGGCGGGATTCGCCAGAACACCGTGTTGGTGTATGCCGGATTCGTGCGCAAAGGCGTTTTCGCCGACAATCGCTTTGTTCGGCTGCACTTTAACGCCGGTAACCTGTGATACAAGCCTGCTTGCCGGATAAATCTGAGCGCTTTCGATTCGCGTGTCCACATTATAGTAATCTTTGCGAACCCTAAGCGCCATAACGATTTCTTCTAACGAAGCGTTTCCCGCTCGCTCGCCTATGCCGTTTATAGTACACTCAGCCTGTCCCGCGCCCGCTTCGATCGCCGCCAAGCTGTTAGCGACGGCCAGCCCTAAATCATTGTGGCAGTGGACGGAAAGCAGCGCTTTTTCCATGCCTGTAGTATGCGAGATGATGTAACGGACGCGCGCTCCGAATTCCTGCGGCATCGCGTAGCCCACTGTGTCAGGAAAATTGACGGTAGAAGCCCCCGCCGCTATGACTGCCGAAAAAACTTTACACACAAAGTCAGGCTCGCTTCGGAATGCGTCCTCCGCTGAAAATTCTACATCGGCGCAGAATTTCTTTGCATATTTTACCGCGTCCACCGCCCGTTCAAGCACCTGTTCCGGAGTCATTTTAAGTTTGTACTCCATGTGTATAGGACTGGTCGCCAAAAATATATGCACACGCGGACTCGCCGCCTTTTGCAGAGCCTCGCGCGCCGCGTCAATGTCTTTTTCAAGAGCGCGGCATAGTCCGGCAATGGCGCTTTGTTTGATAGTCGCCGCAATAATCCTGACCGATTCAAGATCACCCGGGCTAGAAGCGGGATAGCCCGCCTCGATTATATCCACATTCAGCATCTCAAGCCGTTTTGCCACTTCGATTTTTTCCGCAGTGTTCATTGAACAGCCGGGCGACTGTTCACCGTCCCGCAGCGTTGTATCAAAAACACGCACCATCCGTTTTGCGTCCGCCATAACAAACTCCTTGTAGGATTAAAGAACGTTTCTAAGCGCCCCCAACTTTATTATCCCGCCGATATTTAACTTATCACAATTTAGCACAGCGCCGCAGGAATTAGTATACTTCGAATGTAATTCCGCATAAAAACTACTTTGAACAGATCTTTTCGACTATTTGATCTACAATCTCGTTTGGCGCGTACAATCCCGTATCAATGACAAGATCGGCGAAACCGTAGTCGTCGTTGTCGATATTGTATAAACGCAGATACCGCGCGTGATCGCGCGCGTCGCGTTCCTTTGTAAACGCCGCGATTTCTTCAAAACTGCCGCCGTCGCGTTGCAGCAAGCGTTGCAGTCTAAGTTCCGTGCCCGCCCGTAAATAAACTTTTAAGTCAGCGTCTTTCAGCAGCCATATCGCAAGCCTTGACCCCAGAACGCAGCCCCGTTCCTCATCGCTCAACGCCGTCTCAATCTGCCGTCTGTCGACCGCTTTATCCCAATAATCGTCTATTTCCGCAAGCCGCAGCACATCCTCAAGGCTTACACCGTTTTCCACAGACAAATTCCTGAATGTAAAATTGATAAACCGCAAACCCAACCTTTGCGCCGTGAGCGAAGTTACAGTCGTATTCCCGCAGCCGCTCTTGCCTGAAATAGCGATTTTAATGTTTTTTTTAACGCGGCAAGCCCCGCAGACAACGCCCTCGTCAAACATAACAATTCCTCCTACTCCACATTTCTTAGTTGTTCACGAATATTTTCCACCGCGTCCTTCATGCCTATAACAACACGGCTTACCTCAATAAGCGGAGTTTTTGCGCCAATAGTGTTTACTTCGCGGTTTATTTCCTGACTAATAAAATCAAGTTTTTTCCCCGGCCTAGTATCGCGCGCAATCTCGGCGCGAAATTCCGCCAAGTGCGCGGACAAGCGCGAAATTTCTTCCGCTATTGTATATTTCATCAATAATATCGCAGTTTCCGCAAGCAGGCGGTTTTCGTCAATTTTATCATTCACAAGCTCCGCGAAACGCAGTCGCATATTATCTTTTATCGAGGCTTCAATTTGCGGCACTAACGCGGCTATCACGTCCCGCGATTCTTCAAGCACGGCGATGTATGACAAGATATTTTCTTCGGTATGCCGCCCTTCGCGCTCACGGTCGCCCTCAAACTTTCGCAGCGCGTCTAAAAACACGCCCTTGATGTTTGACCACGATTCATTTTCATCCTCTGTCTTTGTTTCCGCTTCGATAACACCGTCAAGTTGTATGAAAGTTTTAAGCGGGATGTCTTGTCCGGCGCAAATTCCGGGCGGCAGCAATGATTTAACCTGTTCTATCGCGGAAATGTACGCCCGCAGCGCATCGGTATTTATATGCGCGGAAAACAGCGAGCTTTTCTTTTTTTCGTGGACGGTTACTTCAATTTTCCCGCGTTTGCAACATTCGCCTATCAAAGCGCGTATTCGAGGCTCCAACGGAGAAAGCTGCCCGCTTAAATTTACAAAAACTTCCAAGAACCGGTTGTTGTAACTTTTTATTTCTACCGCGGCGAAATAATCGTCCGCGCGCTTTTCCGAATACGCAAAGCCAGTCATGCTTTTCATAACGCGGCCCCTTTGATTTTGTACTCATTAAACACGGACTCGCCCAGCCGCCAATTATCGCCGGCTCCTAATGTTATAAAAATATCGCCGGGGCGCAAAATTGATTTAAGCTGATTGAGCGCGTCCAGCGGTTCGTCAACATAGTACACACCGCCGCGCCGCGCCCTTGTCTCTTCAAACAGGGATAAACCAGTTACAGCCCCGCCGTACTCTTCACGCGCGGAAGCGTATATTTTATGCAAAAAAACAACTCCGGCGTCTTCAAAAGCGGCGGCAAAATCAGAAAGCAAGGCCGCCGTGCGCGAGTAGGTGTGCGGCATAAAACTCACCACAAGCCTGCGTCCCGGATAGAATTCTCTTAATCCCGCAAGAGTCGTTTTGACCGCCGTCGGATGATGGGCGTAATCGTCCATAAATAGAACCCCCGCCGCTTCGCCTATCACTTCCGAGCGGCGCTTGCTGCCGGAGAAGGCGGCAAGCGCCTTAGACAGCTTGTCTATCAAAAAGCCGCTAAAGGGAACGCCTTCGGCAAGCGCTATCGATTTTACCAGCGCGACAGCCCCCGTGGAATTCAAAACCGTATGCGTACCCGGGACGTGGACTATCCAGCGGCGCGGAATCCCGTCAATCTCAAAAGCGGACGCGCCATCTTCATTTTTGTAATTTTTTATTTTGAAGAACCCGTCCGCGTTAAAACCGTACGGAGTATAGGTAATATCGCCGCGTTTTTTTTGCAGCAGCCTTACGGTTTCGCACACTCCCGCGTTGTCTGCGCAGTATATCAACTCGCCGCCCTGTTCAAGCCGCTCACCGTATTCAACAAAAGCATCGCGTATCGATTCGTATGACGGGAAAAAATCCTGATGATCGCTTTCTACGCTAGTCAGCAGTATGCGGCGCGGATGAAAACTTAAAAAATGCTTCCGGTATTCGCAAGTTTCCGCAACAAAATACTTATTTCCAATAGTGATTGTGGAGCGCCCGCCGAAATCCTTTACCACGCTGCCCGCGAGTATTTGCGCAGGTAAACGCGCCGCCGCAAGCAGCGTTCCCGTGATAGCCGTCGTGGTCGTTTTGCCGTGAACACCCGCGATACCGCTAGAATCAAACAGCGCGGAATACGCGCCAAGCGCGTCCGTGTACTTTACCAAAGGAACACCCCGGCGAGCGGCTTCCGCTACCTCCGGATTCTTATTGGTGTACGCGGCGGAATAAATGATAAGCGCGTTGCCGTCCGTTATATGCGCCGAATCAAAACATTCAAAATACGGGATATGCAGCGAGTCCAAAATCGCGTTTGTATAAAAAACACCGTCCGTATCCGAACCTGAAACATTCGCTCCTGCTCTGTGCAGCAACTCGGCAAGGGCGCACATTCCAGTCCCCTTAATGCCGATAAAGTACACCTTGCCTTTATCATGGATAATTTTAGTAATAATTTCTTCAAGTTTCATGTTTTTCGCCGGATAAGTTTTTTAAAAAAAGTTTTATACGCTCCGCCTGAGGATTGTCGATAACACTGGACGCGGGACCTTCCTCTATAAATACGCCTCCGTCCATAAAAAGAACGCGGTCGGCAACCTCGCGGGCAAAAGCCATCTCGTGAGTAACTATCACCATAGTCATATTTTCGGCGGCAAGACGGCGTATAACACGGAGAATTTCGGCGGTCAGCTCCGGATCAAGCGCGCTGGTCGGCTCGTCAAAAAACAAGATACGCGGGTCCAGCGCTAGAGCGCGGGCTATGGAAACACGCTGCTGTTGACCGCCGGAAAGCTGGCAAGGGTAGGCGGCGGCTTTCTCAGAAAGCCCCATTTTATCAAGCAAATCCCGCGCCCGCCGTTCCGATTCGCCGCGGCTCCGTTTAAGAACGCGCGTCTGCGCCTCGGTTATGTTGCGCAAAACCGAAAAATGCGGAAACAGATTGAAGTTTTGAAAGACCAGCCCCACTTTCAGACAAAGCTGCCGCAACACGGCGGGGGCGGCGTACACTCCGTCATGGGCCATAATATCGCCGTCTATTGTTATTGAGCCGGAATCGATTGTTTCCAGATGAGTAACACACCGCAGCAGGGTCGATTTCCCTGATCCGGAAGGGCCAATAACCGCGGCGACTTCGCCCTGTTTTACACTGAACGAAATGTTTTTGAGCACGGCAAAACAGCCAAACGACTTTGACAATTTTTCAACCTTGACAATATCCACAAAATAAAATATATACTGCCGCACGATAAAATATAAGACCGCCTGTTTACAGCGCGGCAATTACCGCGCTACACTCGATATACGTTGAATTCTTTTTATAAATACCTTGCAATACTGTTTTTACTGGTTATTTTGCCGTCTTTCGGAACAGCCGCCCAAGAAGATGCAGGCGATTCAGCCGCGCCGGAAGCCCCCGCGCCTGACAACGAGGCGCGGGGAGCCGTTGGACTTGGCGAAACCGCCGCGCCGGCAGGCGAAGGTGCAGACGAGTCAGCTGCGCCGGAAGCCGCAGCGCCTAACAACGAGGCGCGGGGAGCCGCTGAACTTGGCGAAACCGCCGCGCCCGCTAACGAGGCGTGGGAAAACAATGAACTTGGCGGGACCGCCGCGCCGGCAGGCGCGGAAATTTCACCTGTTAAACGCTGGTTTAACAGGGCTACGCTTTCCTTTGGCGGTTCTATACTGCTTTTCCAAGAAGACTACGGGTTTGACGCCGCGCCCGTCCCGATTCTGCCCGCGCCCTCTCTTGCGTTCACGCTGCCGCCGTTAGGCAATAATTTTGCGGGAGGCGCGCTTGAACTAACACTCGATATGTATTTTACTCACTACAAATATTCGTATGAATTGAACAGACCCGTCCCCGCCGAGATAGAAAACCGATCGGCTTTTGTATTCGGACCTATTTTAGCGTTTCAACTGCAAGGCTATCTTAGAATAAATATGTTTAGAATACGCTTAAACGCCGGAATTTCAGGCGATCTGCGTATAGTTTTGCTCGCCGAAGACCTAAACGAGGCCGATCTTGAAGACGCCAATAAGCAAAAAGACGATATAGCCGCTTTTTTTAGTCAATACAGTCAATGGCTGTTTCCGGTCGCGGGTTTAGGCATGGACTTTCAGATTACCCCGCATTGGGCTGGCGGGCTTGATTTTCGTATTTGGGCGCCATTGGATTTTAGCGGAACAGGCGAGCAATTTCTGGGGTGGCGGTTTGGCGTAGGTTTCCGTATGTTCAAAAAAGCCGGTTTCTTTGAAACGCCCGCAAAGGCGGCCACCCGTTGAAGAGCGCGGCTTTTTCTAAACGGCCGGCAGTTTGCCGCGGCGGTTGCCGCAATGTCTTGGCGGAATAAAACCAATAAGATAATATAAAATTATGCCCCTAATCAGCTTTATAATACCCTTTTATAACAGACTAGACCTGCTAAAAAGAGCCCTCCAAAACGTATTATCCGCTGATTTTAACGGCATAGAAATTATTTTAGTTGACGACGCCTCCACCGGGAGGAATGTTGCTGATGAATTATCCGCGTTTATTAAACATAAAAACATCATATATCTGCGACAGCCGGAAAACCGCGGACCCGGCGCGGCGCGTAATAGAGGCTTAAATGCGGCCGGCGGCGAATGGATATTTTTCATGGACAGCGATGATGTCATATACCCTAAAATACTCGTTGAAATAGCGCGATTTTTAACGGAAGCGCGTGATTGCGATATAGTGGTTTTGGCAAAAACCATGTTTAGGCGGCCCAACGGCGATTTTCAAATACAGCAATTTGCGGACGGTACGCGGGAAGGCGTTGTTGACAGCTTTCTGCGCGGGCAAATATTGAATTTCCCGCTTTACAGCTTTTATTGGCTTCAAAAGGCTTTCATGTTACGGCGTTTTTAGATAGAAACCCCGCGTTTAGCGGCGTTTCATTTATGGGCGCTCCGGTTATTACACCTGACGAACTGACTGATCTTGATACACCCGTTGTAGTCGCCGTAGAAACCCCGTTGTGGAGCATTATAAAAAAACTACGCGAAAAAGGCTTCCGCAATATCGTTCCCTATGTATTTATTATTTTTGACCAAGAAGTTGACGAGGTAGACAGCGCGAATCACTACCTAATACAATCATTCTATTATGAAGTTTTTCGTTCAAAAAAGAATAACAACAGTCTTTTAAGCATTGATATACCCGTTACAATGCGGTGCTCGCTGCGCTGCCGCGACTGTTCAAACCTTATGCAGTATTTTAAAAAGCCGCGGCACGCGGACTTTGAACAGATGAAGCGCGCGGTAAAAAAATTGTTTGATTTGATAGATTTTACATTTGATGTGCGTATTCTTGGCGGCGAACCTTTTATGAACCCCGATTTGTATAAGTTTATAGACCTGTTTCACGCTTATTCGTCAAAATTCGCTTATATGTGGGTCATAACAAACGGCACTATTATTCCCGATGAGCGGAATCTTGAAGCGTTAAAAAACAGAAAGATTTTCGTTAGAATCAGCGATTATCAAAATCCAAGGCAGCAAATAGAAAAACTTGTTAGCGTACTGGTTAAAAATGGAATTTTTCACGAAATAGTACCTATTCAGGCGTGGCAGGATTGTTCCCGTATTCAAAATTACCACCGGACACAAGAGGAAAATGAAGCGGTATTAAGGAACTGCGGCGTACGCGACACGCCCACAATAATTGACGGAAAGATTTTCCGGTGTCCGCTTTCCGGCAGCGCGTGGCTTTTGTCCATTTTACCGCCGGAGCTTTACGAGTATGTTGAGCTTTTGAATAGCAATGACAGCAATGATTCATTGCGGCGGCAAATACAGGGGCTTATGCGGCAAAAATATCTTAAAGCCTGTAATTTTTGTGGAAACAGGAGTATTAACACAAACAGAATTCCTCCGGCGATTCAGACCGGCGAACCCTTGGAGTATGATATTTATGCTAGAATCTAGGGCGGTCGCCATATACGCCGGATGAGCCGGTATTCAGGCGTATTTTTCTAATTTTTTTCTAACAAAGTAGAACGATTCATCAGGGCAAGGTTGATTAACTTGGCTGTTAATCCGCCTTGCCCTAGACTTTTGGCTCGACATCCTGGCTCGACATCTTGGGGCGGAGCCGGGTTGATTCATAAAAATTAACAACCAGCGCGATGTATGCCTTGATGTTAAACGCGAATAATAATATAATATAAAAGAAATTGCAGATAGGAGATTTTCATGGACCTTGTATATTTAATTGGGGCGGGTTTTGCCGTAATGGCCGGACTGGGCGCCGGAATTGGTATTGGAATTGCTACCGGCCACACTGCCGAAGCGGTAGCGCGGCAGCCGGAAGCGTCAAGCAAAATTATGACCGTTTTCTTTTTAGGTATAGCCTTGGCGGAAGCTACAGCCATTTACGGATTCGTAATAGCTATTCTTGTCATTGTTAAATCCTAGGTAAACCGGGCGCATTATGCTTGATTTTTCAGTCAGCTTTTTTTTCTCGTTGCTCAATATCGCCATACTTTTTATTGTACTAAGAGCAATACTATTCAAACCGGTCAGTAAATTCATATCCAACCGCGCGGCTAAGATCCAAAATGAAATTGAAAATGCCGCGCGGGACAATGAAGCGGCAAAGACCTTGCGCCTTAGTTATGAAGATAAAATGAATAACGCGAATGTTGAAGCCATGAAAATTACGCAAGCAGCCCGCGACGCGGCTGAAAAGCAGTCATTGCTTATCATTCAAGAAGGAAAAACGCAGGCGGAGGCGCTTATTGCCGCCGCCCGCAAGCAGATACTGGCTGAACGTCGCGCCGCGTTTTTCGCGTTCAAGGCGGAGGCCGCGACTCTGGTTGTTGCCGCCGCGGGGCGGCTTTTACACCGCGAGATTTCAGATAAAGATGTTCGCTCTCAAGCGGAACTTGTTCTGCGCGAGTTAGGGGGCGGCGATTGAAATTTGCCGCCGGGCGTTGGGCGGAAGCATTTGTTGAAGCCTGCGAAAATCACTCTAATTCTGATCCCTCATATAAACAATGCGAGGCCGGCCTTGCCATTCTTAAAGCCGCGCTGTATTGCCTTTCACGCCTGAGAGATCCGGTGTTTGGAAGCACGGAGGCGGCTCAGTTTGATGTATTTTTAAAATCCGCCCTACAGGAATGTGGTTATGCCGGAAAGGAAAGCGGGGTAGAAGCAGCCCGCGCCGTGATTTTTTTATTAATCAAACGGAATGATTTGTCGTATGGCGGAATTCTAGTCGAGGAAATCGAGGATTTATTGCTCAAAAAGCAGGGCATTTTAACAGTTATTCTGGATTGCGCCGAAAAGCCCGGTGATGATTTTATTGAAAAACTAAAAAAGGTAATCATAAAACGGGAAGGGGCGCAAGAAGCGCGTATAACCGTTGCTTTAATGCCGAAAATTTTAGGCGGTTACCGCATAAATATAGGAGACAGCCGGGAAGATTTCAGTGTATTGGGACAAATGAAACAATTGGAACATACGTTAACGGCTATTTGAGAGGTATATATGATAAACTTTGGCGATTTGGCTAAGGTTCTGGAAAGTGAAATTGGTGAATGGGAAGGAAAGCCGGTTTCGGATTCGGTAGGTTTTGTTGGTACGGTTGGCGACGATGTGGCGACCGTGCATGGCTTATCGAAGGCGGTGTACGGCGAGTTGGTTGAGTTTGCCTCCGGCGCTCAAGGGATAGTCTTCAATTTGAATGAAGACGGCGTTGGCTGCGTTTTATTCAGCGGCGAAAGTCTTGTCAAAGACGGCGAAGAAGTGCATGGCACAGGAAAAGTCGCCTCTGTACCCGTTGGCGATGCGTTGATAGGACGGGTTGTAAATCCGCTCGGACTTCCGGTAGACGAGAAGGGATTAATAGAAACTTCCACCTACTACCCGGTAGAATCCCCCGCGCCTTCAGTAATTGACCGCTCTCCCGTGAATGAGCCACTTCAAACAGGTATCATTTCTATTGATGCTATGATACCAATAGGACGCGGACAGCGGGAACTTATCATCGGCGACCGGCAAACGGGTAAAACCGCAATAGCTATTGACGCGATAGCAAACCAGAAAGGCAAAGATATCTATTGTGTGTACTGCGCGATAGGGCAAAAATCTTCGGCTGTCGCCGCCATTCTGGAAAATTTGGAAAAAATGGGCGCCATGAATTACACTTTTGTTGTACTGGCTTCCGCCGCTGACTCGGCGGCTTTGCAGTATCTTGCGCCTTACTCCGCCGTCTCTATGGCGGAGTATTTCATGCATCAGGGTAAGGATGTACTCATTGTTTATGACGACCTTTCAAAACACGCGGTCGCGTATCGCACAATTTCCCTGTTGTTGCGCCGTCCACCCGGACGCGAAGCTTTTCCCGGCGATGTATTCTATTTACATTCACGCCTTTTGGAACGCGCCGCTAAACTCTCCGCAGAGAAGGGCGGCGGCTCCATAACCGCGCTTCCAATTGTGGAAACGCAGGCGGGCGACATATCTTCGTATATACCGACAAATGTCATTTCAATAACTGACGGGCAGATATTTCTTGAAACAGAACTGTTCAACTCGGGTTTTAGGCCGGCCATAGACGTGGGGCTTTCGGTTAGCCGCGTAGGCGGAGCGGCGCAATGCAAGGCTATAAAGAAAGTGGCAGGCCGCCTTCGTCTTGATTTGGCGCAGTACCGCGAGATGGCTTCATTTGCCCAATTCGGCAGCGACCTTGACAAAATCACGCAGGAAAAGCTGGCTCAAGGCGCGCGGTTAATGGAATTACTCAAACAGCCTCAATTTTCGCCGTATTCCATGGAAGAGCAGGCGGCCTTGCTTTACATCGCGGTACACGGTTGCATGATGAGTATAGCCCCCTCCTCAATTCTTAGCTTTGCTCGTGGTTTCTTAGACTATATAAAGGCGCGAAATCCAAATATTCTTTCAGAAATCGCCGCAAAGCAAGAAATATCCATGGATATGGAGCAGGAGCTTGAGGACGCCGCGGAAAAATATTTGGAAACCTTTAAAAATGCGTCATAGAAGATAAACCCGCCCGCCCTGAATATCAGGGCGTTTTGTAAGCGTTACACCGCTTACAAGATTCATTTTGTAAGGAACTTATTTAACAGAGGGGGTGTTGCCGCGTTTTTTGTTGATGTTACCGGTGTCTACCACCCCGAATGGCGGGATATTATCCCCGTCGTGAATAAAAGCGACTGTTCAAAGTCGCGCATATAGGAGTATGTATGAGTGTTAAAACAATTATTTATAAAATTCCGTCAATATTTAAACCAGATGAAGCAAAAAAGCTTTCTTATTTTAAAGAAAGTGTCGGCATAAATAATTTCTTGAATTTTTGCCGTGCGAATATGCTGTTAATAGCGTCTATAACCCTTGCCATATTCTGTACTTATGGAATAAAACTTTGGTTTTACAGCATTGGCATAGATACGGAACTGGTTATGGCTGGTTACGGCGCTGGAAGCGGCGCCCCCAACACCGGCGCCACAATGGGACGCTGGGGCGGCGATGTACTTGGCAGGTTTATGGGACTATTTCAAATAAACGAGGTAAATCCTTGGCTTGGTTATTTTTCAGGCTTCTGTTTATTTTGGCTGGTCGCAATTGAATGGTGCTATTTCATAAATATTTTTTCGAATAAAACAGGCGTAAACAACAAACTCATTCCGTTTGCCGTTGTGTTTTCAACCATGCAAGTTTGGCTGGAAATGTTCTATTTTCCGGGCTGGGGTTCACAGTTCTTACTGTTTCTTTGCCCCGTAATCACTTATCTACTTTATAAGGGTTTAATGGACGATGAAAAACTAAAGACAGCAGCCGGATTTATCATACTGTTGTTACTTGTAGCATCTTATCAAAGTATGCTGTTACTTTTTTGTTTTGCAGTTTTTAGCGCGTTCATCCTTATTCAAGAAAATTCTGATTATGATAAAAAAGTTTACGGTTTTTTGTGCCTAAAGCTCTTTATTTGCTTGATCCTAACATTAGTGATTTATCTTTTAATCAACAGATTGGTGTTGCTCATACATAAAACACAGCAGAATGGTTACATAGACCGGATGATACGCTGGGGCAAAGACCCGGCAACTTCGAATTTAGCCGCTATAAAAAGCTATTTCCTTAATCTTATGTTTGGAAGATCGCGCATATCCAGCTTTAACTGGATGTTTCCGGTGTTAGCGCTGTTTTTGGCGCAGGTAATATATGTCGCGGTTAAGCATATTAAAGCGGGAAGAAGAACGCTGTATATTTTAGCGGCTATAGGCATCCCGCTAACATTCTGCGTACTCCCGATAGCCGGCGCTTATTCTCCGCCTTTGCGCTCACAATATGCGCTGCCTTTCGCGGCTGGCTTCATGCTTTATTATCTTATCGTCCACTACAAGAAATTTTTTTCCGTTGTTATATTCGCCGCATCCATCATAATCGCTGTACATCAATCGCAAATCGGATCGCAAATGTACTATTCCGATTATATGCGGTATCAGGAGGATGTGCGGCTTGCCGGTGATTTTGCAAGGCTGTTAGCGCCTTTCGAGGATGCGGGGAACACTATCCCGGTTGTCTTTGTTGGGAAAATACGAGCCGCTAACAAATTCAAAAGAAATTATATTGAGGGTGAAATTGTAGGACGTTCTTTTTGGGGTTTGCAGGGCGCGTGGACGAGTTCTCCAATTGACGGATTGTCATTCATGCGTACTATAGGCCTCAACTATCCATTCCCGAATGAACAGCATCTGCAAGAAGCGCTTCAAGTGTGGCCGTCTATGCCTTCCTATCCGGCTGAAGGCTGCGTTGTACGCCTGCCAAACACCATAGTAGTCAAACTTTCAGACGACCTATACGG
>JAIRZA010000142.1 GCA_031267475.1 Spirochaetaceae bacterium
TCCCATCTTGTCAATCTCAAGAAGTTTAACCGGTATCTGCTGACCTTCCGTTAATACATCGGAAACCTTCTCGATATGCTGCCGTGAAAGTTTTGATATATGAACAAGCCCTTCTTTGCCGGGCAAAATTTCGACAAACGCGCCGAATTCCATTAGGCGCATGACCTTGCCGGTATAAACCTTGCCGGTTTCCGGGTCGGCGACAATGCCCATAATCGCGGTTTTCGCTGCTTCCGCGTCATGAGCGTTTCGCCCGTATACCGTAACCGTGCCGTCATTTTCAGTGTTGATAGTAACACTGTACTGCTCGCTCAAGGCTTTTACATTTTTCCCGCCCGGCCCTATCAAAGCGCCAATTTTATCAACCTCGATTTTGAGCGTAACAATCTTAGGCGCGTATTCGCTTATGGTCTCGACCGGCTTGCTGATGGTCGCGTTCATAATCGAAAGGATATGAAGCCGTCCACGCTTTGCCTGTTCAAGCGCCTGTGTAAGTATCTCGATACTCACGCCCGCAATTTTAATATCCATCTGAAAACCGGTTATACCGTCCGAAGTGCCGGCAACCTTAAAATCCATATCTCCAAGGTGATCTTCATCGCCCAATATATCGGACAGCACGGCAAAGCGCGAGCCTTCTGTAATAAGCCCCATAGCGATACCGGCGACAGGCTTTTTCATTGGAACCCCGGAATGCAGCATGGAAAGCGTACCGCCGCAGACAGACGCCATTGACGACGACCCGTTGGATTCCATAATCTCGGAAACAACACGGATAGTGTAGGGGAATTCAGCCTTTGAAGGGACCATAGGCTCAAGCGAGCGGCGGGCAAGATGCCCATGCCCTATTTCGCGCCTTCCGGTAGACAAACGCCCCACTTCGCCAACGGAATAGGGCGGAAAATTGTAATGCAGCAAGAAATGCTCCCGCTTATCACCCTCTATATCATCAAAAACCTGTTCGTCAAATACGGTGCCAAGCGTGGTAACAACAAGAGCTTGAGTTTCGCCGCGTGTAAACAAAGCCGAACCATGAACGCGGGGCAAAATACCAATCTCGCACGTAATTTGGCGAATGTCCTCGCAACTGCGCCCGTCAACCCGCCTGCCTTTATCAAGGATAGAAGAACGCAGAATCTGATACTGCATATCTTCAAAAAGCGCGTCAAACAATTTCTTTTGAGCCGTATCTTCAAGCTGTTCCGCGTATTGCGCGGCAGTATCGGACTTTACTTTATGAACAGCGTCATGCCTGCCGGACTTACTTTCGACAAAGCAGGCGGCTTCAAGAAGCGGATATGCGGCGGAGCGTATAGCCTCGGCGTTTTGCAACGTAACCGTACTTGGACAAAGCGGCAGTTTTTCTTTTCCCGCCAATTTTCGCAGTTCGTCCTGCATATCGCAAAGTTCTATGATAACGGTGTGCCCCAGTTCCATAGCTTTTAGCATCGTTTCTTCGTCCGTCTCTTTTGCGCCGCCTTCAACCATCGTGATGCCTTTACGACTTCCCGCGACAACTATTTCAAGCGTGGACTTTTCAATCTGCTCGTATGTGGGATTCACAACAAACGCGCCGTCTACTTGGCAAACCCTAACACCGGCGATAGGGCCGTCGAATGGTATGTCGGATATATGCACCGCCGCGGAAGAAGCGACTATGGCTAATATGTCGGGCGGATTTATCATATCAGTAGAAATCGTTGTAGGCACAACCTGAATTTCTCTGCCAAAGCTCTTATCAAAGAGCGGCCGCATAGGACGGTCGATTAGACGGGAAACCAGAATTTCCTTATCCTTAGGCCGGCTTTCACGCTTTATAAAACCGCCGGGGATTTTTCCCGCCGCATAATACTTTTCGTTATATTCCAAAGTGAGGGGGACATAATCCAAACCCTCCACCGAATCTTGCGATGTACAGGCCGTCGCTATCACAACCGAACCTTCGCATTTAGCGAACACCGCGCCCGCCGCCTGCCTCGCAATCCTGCCGGTTTCCAGTGTAATTTCTTTACCGGCTATTGTCCGCGTTACTTTTTGTACCATTATTTCCTTAATTTGAGTTCTTTAATAAGCGACCTGTATCCTTCAAGGTTTACCCGTTGAATGTACTTCAAAACACGACGTCGTTTTCCAACAAGGATTAACAATCCGCGCTGGCTGGATTTATCCTTTTTGAATTGTTTGCAATGTGTCGTGAGTTGGTTTATACGCTCCGTCAACAATGCAACTTGAACTTCCATTGCGCCGGTGTCTTTCTCGTTTTTACCGAATTTGTTTACAATGGTTGTTACTGTTTCTTTGTTCAATGACATTTTGTCACCCCTATCTAGGCGGCGGTAGCGCCGCTGTAATTAAATCCGACATTAACAAAAATTGTTAATGTCTCTAATTTATTTGAGGACGCGCTCAAAATGATTTCGCGCGCACTGTAATTCTCAAAGACAATCTATGCTTCGCCCCAAAAGAGCCGCCGCCAAAATATATTCGCCGGAAGCAAGCGCATGGCGAATCCGGCTGGAACTAACCGGAAGTCCGCCTTCCATGACAGGCGTTACGATATTTGCGGTAATCCCCGACCCTTCGGCCAAGCGTTTTATAGCCGCGGCATCCGTATCGTTACGATAGCCGCAATGAAAATCGGCCCCAACAACTATACGGCGCATATTAACGGCGCGGGAAAGTCTTTCAATAAAATCCCTTCCACTTATTTTACTAAAATTATCTGAAAAGTCAATGAGTATGCAGGAGTCCAGACCCGACTCGGCAAACAGTTCCAGTTTTCGCTCCAGACTTATTATGTCTCCTTGATACGAATCCTTATGGAAAAATTGACGCGGACTGATTTTAAAAGTTACGGCGACGCTTCTGTACGGGCTGGCGGTAATCTTGTCTATGAGCGCGCGGTGTCCCCTGTGAACCCCGTCAAAAACTCCTATTGTTACCGCGCTGCCCTCGTTCCATTCTTTATCTTTAATTAAGTTATCCCAGTGAATAATATCCAATGCGCCTTCCTATTATTGTTTGGACACGATTATTTCTGTGGAGGCGCTGATTAACTTGCGGCTAGCCAGCGCCTCCATGTTATTGTATCGGATTTGTTCGTGTAATTCGTGAGGGCGTAGCGTTGGTCTGTTGTGGTTAAAATGAGAATTGCTGTAATTACGCCGGAAGTCCCGAATTCAAAAAACGCGGCAAAAACATTCATTTCCTAAATCAGCGCTGACTTGTTCAATCAAGAATAAGTCAGCGCTGTCTTAGTTATTCGCTGAACGCGAAGCGGACAATAACTATGCCCGGCATACCGGCTTCGCTACCGGCGCTAGAGGTGTTTCCGCCGCGTCCGCCATCGCCATAATTCGTGGACTTATACGAATCCCCTGTTCTATTCCCAGGATAACCGCCTTTCGCGTAAGTATAATCACTGCCGGAGATGTTGAATTTTTCACCCGCGCCGCAATCAGCGGTGACGCCAGAGCCGCCTACGCTGTTCGCGCCGCCTCCGCCTCCGCCGTCTGTACCGTCGCTGGATGAACCACCCGCCTTGCCGTACTTGCTGTAATCGGTGGAAGCAGAGCCTTGAGTAGCCGTCCCGCCGCTATATGTAGTGCCGCCGTTGCCAGCACCGCCGCCGCCGCCGGAGCCGCCGTCTCTGCCTTTGCCGTAAGTGCTAGTATTCCCCGCGCCGCCGCC
>JAIRZA010000153.1 GCA_031267475.1 Spirochaetaceae bacterium
AAGTACGACCTGTGGATTCCAAAATGGCGGCAGGTAAGCGAAGCGTCCGGCTTTCCGCTGCTGGCTCAACGCTGCGCGTTGAGCTCCGGAGTTTGCGCTTGCGCAAACTCCACCAGCCCTGATTTCTGGGAATACCAGTCGAATACTTCGAGCCTGAACTTAGCTTTGGTAGAAAGCTCTGTTGTTGACAGACGCGACATCTGTCGCAGATGCGGGATTGCCGTTACAATTTGTGCGGGACGCCCTATTAAACCTTTCATGGTTTGCCTCCGTGTTTGAATGGGTTCTTTTTAATTTTTCCATTCTATCACAAAAGGCGGGGTGTCCTATTTGTTTCTGCGTATGGTCACATAGTGAGTAGGGACACTGCCTTGACATCTGTCCTGTTATTACTGAAAATTAAGCTATAAAGTAAGGAGCGGGCATGGAAATCCATAATGTAATGGAAGAGTTGGTTTTTTCGGAAGTTGATAAAGTTTGCGCTGTTATTAAACAAGATAAAATACAGAATGTTTGCACTTGCGCGCAGTGCCGTTTAGACGCCGCCTGTTACGCGCTGAATCGTTTGGAGCCGCATTATATAGTTTCAAGTCGCGGTATTCTGCGGGAAGAACATTTTGATGTGGAAAATATGCAAAAGCTGGCGGATATTACTAGTCTTGTTTATCAGGGTTTAAGGCAGGTAAATATAAACCGCCGTCCAGGGTTTGACCATTACGACCGCGAGGCGCATAAAGATGTAGAGGCTGCGGCTTACTTTAACATTCCGGTAATAATCGGCAGCGTGTTTAACGGACGTACATTCGAGCCAGTTGCTGGTATAGATGTGGGTTTGCTTTTGAATTGCGAGTTGGCGCAAATGAAAGACGCTAATTGGCAGAATCCGTGTAGGCTTATTAAAAAAACTGAGGGTTCGTTTACTTTTTGGCCGATAAGTATACCTGCAAAAAAAGCCGGCGAGCAAAAGATTTTTAAGTTTTCGGTAAAAGCGCCGCTGTTGGAGGGGGCGAATAGATTTCCGGCGCTTATTCATCACTTTGAACTGTCTATTGTAAGCGAAAAAGAGCTTGTAAACTCAATTGCCATGAATCGTACGCACAAGATTTCGGATTTGTATATGTTTGATATTGAAGAGGGTGAAGAAAACGCAAATGGGGTGTTCTAATGGGGTAGAAGGTCGCTGATTGGCCGCAAGCTGTCCGCGCCCCGCCCTAGTCTATTATCATGAATTCAGAAAAATATAGTTCTTTTATCTTCCCTAAGTACAGTAGCGCGTTGTAGCGGGAAAGCAGTTCTTGTTTCAGCGCTGGTTCGCCGGTTAACAATGGGCTGTTCTCTGGAATGGACGCGAAATAATTGAGTGTTGCAGAGCGGAATTTATCAACGTTGAGCGAGAGTTCCTCAAGGAAGGATCTGTCGGCGGCATTATAGGGGAATTCTATTGCTATGATAACGGCGGCCTCGCTGGTGGCGGTCCCGCTGTCCGCCGAAGCGCCGCTCTGTCGTCCTGATGGGGCGAGTCTTGCCCGTAGTCTGCCTATTCCGGTAAATATGGGTGTGCTGGTTTCATGTTCCGCTGTTTGCTTTTCAGCGGGGATATTTTGCGGTCTTATGGCTAGCGCCCAAATAGTTCCCAGCGTGATAGCGATGATCAGTGTTGCCAGAATGCCGGTTAAGACGCGCTCCGGCAAAGCGCGTCTATTCCGCGTTGTAGTCAATGAGTGTGGTTACTGTTATTCCGCTAAGTTTTTTGTCGTACTCAAAAAAAGGGAGTCCGATAATTCCAAAAATTTCAGGGACAACCGCGCCCGCGCTGGTTAATAGTTTACGAGCCGCGCGGAGGGTGCCGCCTGTAGCTATAAGGTCGTCAATCATTAAGATTTTGTCGCCCTTTCTTATGTCTTCGTGGTTTAGTTCTATTTCGGCTGTGCCGTATTCAAGTTCAAAGGTTTCGCTTGTGGTTTTTCGCGGCAGTTTCCCTTTTTTTCTGACTAGTATCAACGGGAGTCCTATGCGGTAAGCAAATGGGGCCGCAAATATAAAGCCTCTCGCCTCAATCGCGGCGACTGCGTCAAATTTTTTATCTTTATATATCTCAACCATGCGGTCGATGCAGTAGCTAAAGGCTTTGGGTGTGGTTAGAACGCCGGTAATGTCATAGAATAGTATGCCTTTTTTGGGGAAATCCGGCACTTTATAAATATAATCATCAAGATTGATCTCATTCATAACAAAAACCTATACAATCGTTCTGTTCCTGTCAAGCCCGTCCCGCCAGCCTGTGTCAACGTTCAATAGAAATGTCATATTAGACGACATCGGACGCAGGCCGGTTTGCCTCCTTTTTTGATAGTATTTCTATAAAGTTAAGCGTGATTGCAAGCCGCGGGATACATATCGCGCCGTCCAGTTTCTTCTGCACGTCGAGATATCCGCCATGCGCAGTTTTTTTGACCAGCCGGTCTTGGTCAAGCCCGTGATTGCGTTCCACCCGCCCCTTGGCTTGCGGGCTGTTCGCCGGGATGACCTCGACGCCCGGCTTGGCGCAGGCTTTGCCGAAATGACTTTTCGGTTTGCTTATCCCCGCCGGAAGTTCGGCGTCTGCCGGCTCGCGGGTCGGGACAAAGGCGTTTTACGGTCGCATCTATGCACGGCGCGGCGGACATATTTGTTTCCGCGTCCTGTCAGCATTTTGTCCGTAATCACAGCGAACAGAAAATTGCTTTCGCGGCTCATTGAAAAAAACTTTTTTGAAAGAGATAATAATGCAATGGACAGCGGCACACTCGTTTTGATAACCACACGCATACTCTTTTCCGCGGCGGCGGCGGTCTTTGCAATCGTGGTATGGTCAAAAACACGAGACGCGGTATGGATGCTGCTCGTTCTAGGCGTAGTGTCGTCATACATTGAAACAGTCTACTCGGTTTTAGAAATGTTCGGCATCACCGAAAATATCTTTCCGGCAATAGACTCTGTACCAATCTTAACAATAGCCGTCTCGTGCCTGCCGTCAGCCTTTTTTATCGCCGCCTTCTGCCTATTCCTTGCAAAACGCAAACGAAAGATGATCAATTAGCCCCCCCCCCCCCCACCACACCCGTATCACCTTAAAAAATCATTCATAAACAACAATAGGAGTATTCACCACACCCGCGCTTGCAAACGCTGATTTCAAAAACCCAGCGCGCTCTTCAAGAGAAACCAGCGGAAGCGCCGCGCACACAGGATCGCTAGGACTTGGACGCGCCTTGCCATAAATTTGCACCAGCCGCGTATTCCCATAACTCGCAATTTCCGCCGTAAGCCCCGCCCACGCGCGAATTTCTTCAACAGACGGCGCCGCGCCATTTACCGAACAATGCATAGTTTGAATAACACACTCATTTTGCCGCGCAAATTTTTTTAGGGCCCCGGTAAGCAATTCAAAATCAACAGCGCAGTCGTCCATCTTTTTGTACCAGTCCGCGCCGCCGGCGTCAAGTTTTAACCAGAGCTTCAACAACACCGGCGGACGCGCGCAGTCTTGCAGCAAATTGAAACAATCCTCGCGCAAAAGCCCCGTACCGTTGCTTATCACAACAATATCAACACCATCATTTTTAAGCAAAGAATCTCGCAAGTCAGACACCAGCCGCAAGGCCTCGGCGAAGTCGCGTGAAAGAGTAGGCTCGCCGTTTCCGGAAAAACAAATATCTCTTACCGGAATATTCCGCGAGGCGGCATAGACAATAGCCTTTCGCAGACCGCGCTCCATTGAATCTAGCGAAAAACTTACACTATTCGAGAACGGAAAAACCTCGCAGTACCTGCAATTAAAATTACAATACTTCTTATCAGGATATAAATTTACACCAATCGAAAGCCCTTGCGACCTGCGCGAGTAAACAGGATACACAACAAGCCCCTCTTCTCTGCCGCGATGATTTTCGATTGATTCCACATCACAATCGCCACTAGAAACCAACATTCATTTTATACCCTCATGCTCCAGCTTCAACGTTATAGTCGTTTGTCCGCAGACCTCTTGCGGCCCGTAATACTGTATCGCGCCCGGGTACCTAAAGCAGGTTTTCAAAGCAAGCTCGTCCCTCATCGCCGCAAACGCCTTGAACGGCGCTCCGTCCAAATCGACAAGAGCTTTCTTAATAACCGGCTTATTTTTACCCTTGCGCCGCTCCATGTTCATCAGCATAGTGATAGGCACACCGCCCGCGTCCCATTCAGAAGCTGGGGCGGCAAGATGACGAACACTTGAAACATAGCCGGTGAGCCCGGCGGCTATTAGAGCGAACGCGCTAAAACCCAGAGTATAACAATAATCCGCGTCAAAATTACTTGGAAAAGCCGCCCGGCCCTCATACCCAAAAAAGTGCCCGTGAGTCGAAAAACTCCCGTTAAACTTACCAGCGGTTTTTAGACCCGCAATCTGTTTTTCCGTAAGACGCATCAACAATTTTTCCGTGTCTATACGGGAAACCTGCACATTTCCGTGCGGATCGCGGTCTATAAGCAACTGCTTGGCGATTTCCTCCGGCAGTTCGTTAAACAGCGCCGCGGACGCAGGTGAAAGCTTGGTCATGAGCCACGCGCTTTGCTCCGAAAAAGTCTTCGCTTTATCAAATTCTGATTTATGTTGAGCCATAATATCGTTTAATTCCGAAATAAGCGCCTTTACCTCAGGAATAAATTCAACAAGCCCTTCCGGTATTAGAATAATGCCGAAATTTTCATTATTTTCAGAGCGCTTTAACACAGACGCGCATATTTTATCAACAATTTGCGCAAGCGAAACACGCTTTGCCTCAATTTCTTCCGATATAAAACAAAGATTAGGACGAGTTTGCAAGGCCGCTTCAAGCGCAATGTGGCTGGCGGCCCGTCCCATAAGTTTTACAAAGTGCCAGTATTTTTTAGCGCTGTCAGCATCCCGCGCTATATTTCCAATAAGCTCGCTATAAGTCTTGGCGGCGGTATCGAAACCAAACGACGCCTCAATATGCTCGTGCTTCAAATCGCCGTCTATCGTCTTAGGGCATCCTATCACCTGAATCCCGGCGCCCTTATCCAAGAAATACTCAGCCAGAAGCCCGGCGTTTGTATTGCTGTCATCGCCCCCGATTATCACAAGCGCGTTCAATTTAAGTTTTTGAGCGGTGTCTAGCGAAGCCGAAAACTGCTCCGGTGTTTCAATTTTTGTACGCCCGGAGCCTATCATATCAAAACCGCCCGTGTTCCGGTATTTATCCACCAATTCAGCGTCTATTTCTATATATTTACCGTCTGTAAGACCGGACGGGCCGCCAAGAAAGCCGTATAATTTTGAAGCGGGATTGCCTTTTTTTAGGCCGTCAAACAGTCCGGCGATAACGTTATGACCACCCGGCGCCTGCCCGCCGGAAAGAATCACGCCCACATTCAAAAGCCGCCTGTTTTTTTCGCTTTTGCCCTTTACGAAACGCGCCACAGGCTGTCCGTAGCTGTGCTTAAACACAGCCTTGATTTCCTCATGATCGGAAAGCGCTTCCGTCGCCCCGCCCATTTCTACAGCCAATTCTTCTAGACCACCCGCCAGAATCGCGGGCAGTTTTGCTTTGTACTCATAACGAGCCTTATGAAAATTTGAAAGTTCCATAACAATCCTCCAAAAAACGCCGGAATGAAACCCCCTGCTACGGGCTTATAAATACTGCATAAATCACGAGGCTCGTTCTGCAAGGAATTTTTATTAGCTTCGGGACACAACCCGTCTACAAAGAAAATTTTAGCACACTTGCGCTAATTTATGGAAGTCCGCGCAAAAACAATAAACCCGACTCGGCAACATGGCATCGCCCTGTTTTGTTTCGCAATGATGAATCTATCCGAAAAATCTGGAATGAAGTATGATTATTGGGCAAGGAGAATAAATGTCACGCATACTCGACATCATCGCCAGCGAGACAAAGGGAAATAGTTTTAACAGTTACAAATATAGCTATGACCGGCTTGCCGCGCCTGT
>JAIRZA010000156.1 GCA_031267475.1 Spirochaetaceae bacterium
TCCTGCATCCTGCGTTGGTAGTCCAACATTGACTGATGTTGAAAGAAAAATACGCCGAAAGCGCTTTTCACAAAATCGCCCATTTCGTACCGTTCATTGTGTCCGGGCCGCCTGGTGTCAGGCATCTGTCCGCACACCCGGTTAAAACTGTCTATGAGCCCCCTAAATACTTTCCGTCCCATGCCTCATCTTAGCATGAATTTTTGATACTTTGAATTGCTGGTGAGTACGGACAATCCCTTGACAAAAAAGTTAGCGTAGTCTATCTTATGTTAATGTTTGTCCGGACTAATTTAGAAGCTGGCGCGCCCCAAAAGTTAGCCCGGACTATCTTGACGCCGCCGCGCTTTTAGCGGGCGCGTTTTTGACGATAGCTTGCGGCCTTTTGGCTGCAAGAATTTTTTTTAAGGAGTGGTACGATGAAAATCAGAAATCTGATGGTACTTCTTTTGATTGCGGTATGCTCTTCCGCTGCGTTTGCGAATGGCAAGCAGCAAGGCGGCACAGCGCCCGCTAGTATGGTGAACCCGGGCGAGACTGCCGGTTTTGAGGAATTCCCGCTGGGGGACGACATCGAGCTTGGACCCCTGAATGTCGCGGGGGTGTATTTTCAGCCTGTGGACATGATTCCGGCTTCCGCGGGGCTGCCGGCTTCTCAGTCGGATATGCACTTGGAAGCGGATATTTCCGCGGCGGAAAACGACCTTGGCTATGGAGTGGGGGATTTTGTCCCGAACTTGACTGTCAAGTATGAAATCGTTAAATCTACCGGTGAAAAATCCGAAGGTACGTTCATGCCTATGAACGCCAGCGACGGCCCTCATTACGGCGCTAATGTCAAGCTGCCCGGCGGCGGCCCCGGTCAATACACGGTGCGCTTCTTTATCCAAAATCCTGAAGCGCAGGGATATGTTCTGCACGTTGATAAAACTACCGGCGTGCCCGGAAGGTTTTGGGGCGCGCCTTTGGTAGCGGAATGGGTGGTAAACTACGCCGGTCCGTCTTGGTAAAATCCGCCTGCCTCTAAGGGAACGCTGATTTATTCTTAACTTTGAATAAATCAGCGTGGTTTTTCGCGTTTTTCCTGTGGAAACATTTTTCGCGGGAAACGCGAAAATAATAGAGTTGTTCGATAACTTCAGTTATCGAACAACAGCCGCTGATTAACCGCAAGTTAATCAGCGGCGCTCGAAGCGGCTGAAAGGCGTCCGCCAATGGATTTGGACGCCTTTTGCTATGGTTAAATTTCACGGCTTTTTGGAGATTTATGCTTAGATATTTCTTTCAGGTGATAGAGAATTTACTGACAACGGGTATATTGGCGGCTTTGTTGTTTTCCATGATAAATAAAATTGGATATAACAACAGCAAAAAACACGCGCTGACAGGCTGCGCCGCGGGTATGGCGGCGGCTTTGATTCTCGCCGTACTGCGCCGTACTACCGCTCTTATTAATCGTGGTTTCTTTAATTCATGGATTCTATCGTTCGCCATATTGTTCGGCTTTGTTTTTATATTTTTCTTATGGAAAACACCGCAAAAGTGTCAAAAAACGAAACCGCCGCAAGGCGGCGCGCCGCGTAACAACGCGGCGCGTTGTTATGCGATTCAAGACTGTGTACAATCGCTGTTGTTGGCGGCCTTGATGTTTTATGCGATGCCCACGATATTTCTTTATCCAACGGAATTCGCCCTGCCGGGCGAAAGTATATTCAGCACCAGTTCTCTGTTTAAGTTTATAGGTTTTATCGCGGGCCTGCTTGTGGTAATTTTAAGCGCCGCAGCCTTGTATAAAACCTGCGAAACCTTGTCAAAAAAGTCTCTTAAAATACTGCTTACAATCGCGCTTGCTCTAACAATGTGCAGTCAGGCGCTTGTGGTCGCTCAATTTCTGCTTGCGCGGCGTATCATACCGATGATTCTCTGGCTGTTCAATTTGATCATCATAACGGCGAATATCACTTTTGTTTTTTTCTGTGTAATGATAGCGATAGGTTTATCAGCGGCTCTTTTAGCGTTCATATCCGGCTTAAAACCGCCGTCCTCGGAACTTTGTTCCGCGGCACAAAGTCCAGTGGCAAAAAATCCCGCGGCTTTGCGCAAGGTAAAGGCCGCTCTAAGGGTAAGGCGGCGCTGGCGGGCGGCGGCGGCTGGTTTCGTTGTTTCTATTCTTGCCGTTACGCTTGTCAAAGATTATACGGAGCGAGAAACGGTGCTTTCCCCGGCTGAGCCTATGGAACTGGCGGGAGACGAGATTTTGATACCAATTACACAAATTGAAGACGGACATCTCCACCGTTTCGCGTTCACCGCTTCCGGTAATACGGAGATGCGTTTTATCGTTATCAAAAAAAACGCGGCGGCGTACGGGGTCGGGCTCGACGCTTGCGACATCTGCGGTCCAACCGGTTACTACGAGAGGAAGAATGAAGTAATCTGCCGTCTTTGCGATGTGGTAATGAACATTTCCACCATCGGCTTTAAGGGCGGCTGCAACCCTGTCCCGCTGGCGTACACTTTGCGGGACGGTTTTATGGTGATAGAAATAATCAATCTTGAAAATGAAAAAAACAGGTTCAAGTAGGAGCGGGAAAAATGTTTTGGAGAATGGCGCGGGGAGCGCTTTTTAGGCAGAGGGGCAAGATGTTGATGGTAGCCTTTACTATCGCGCTGGGCGCGTCTTTGGCTACGGCGATGCTGAATGTAATGCTGGATGTCGGCGACAAGGTGAATCAAGAATTAAAAACTTACGGGGCGAACATAAATGTTCTTCCGCTGGGGGCTTCTCTTTTGGATGACCTTTACGGAGTCAACGAGGGTTCGGGTGTATCGGATAAATACTTGAACGAGGCTGAGCTTGGGAACATTAAAACTATATTCTGGGCGTTCAACATTGTGGATTTCAGCCCGTATTTAAACGCCCGCGCCCGTATTATTTTTCCCGGCGCGGAAGACGCTCCCGCTGAAGCGCAGCTTGTAGGCGCTTGGTTTAATCATCATTTAGAGCTGCCTACAGGCGAGGCGCTGGATACGGGTATGCGGAATCTTAAAAGCTGGTGGGATGTGCGGGGGCGCTGGCTGAACGACGACGATACTAAGGCCGTAATGGTTGGAGAAGCGGCCGCCCGGAAATACGGACTCGAACTGGGGGATTCTGTGGTTTTTCAAACCAGCGTTTTGAAAACTAATGTTTTGCAAAACAACGGTTCTCAAACTCCGGTAGATGGAGAGGCCGCGGAATTCACGGTGGAGGGGATTTTCAGCGCGGGCGGCGATGAAGACGAATATTTCTATCTGCCGCTGGCGAGCGTTCAGGGTTTGGCGGACAAAGAAGGGCTGGTCAACCGTGTTGAAGTCAGCGCCCTCACCACGCCGGATAACGAACTGTCGCGCAGGGCGGCTCAGGATCCTAAGGCCTTGTCGATAAAGGAGTGGGAAACATGGTATTGCACCGCGTATGTGAGCGCAATCTGCTATCAAATTGACGAGGTAATAACGGACGCGGTGTCTAAACCGGTGCGGCAGGTGGCCGAATCGGAAGGGGCGATACTCGAAAAAACTCAGCTTCTTATGCTTCTAATCACTATTTTGAGTCTTGCCGGTTCCGCTCTGGGTATTTCGAATCTTGTAACCGCCAGCGTGATGGAGCGTTCCGCCGAGATTGGATTGCTAAAGGCTGTGGGGGCTTACGACGCGTCTGTCTCCGCGCTTGTTCTTGCGGAGATACTGATTACCGGAATCGTAGGCGGAACGGCGGGGTATTTCGCGGGGCTTGGTTTTGCGCAAATCATTGGCCACTCGGTTTTTGGCTCCGCGATTGATATAAAACCTGTGGTCATACCCCTAGTGGCGGCGCTCGTGTTTCTTGTAACTATGGCGGGCAGCGTTCCTTCTATACGGCTGCTTCTCTCGCTTCGCCCGGCAGAGGTTTTGCATGGCAGATGAATTAAATATCGACTCTGAGTATAAGAATAAAACGAGTAAACAGAGTTTTTATATCAAAATGGTAGTGAGCGCCCTGATGCGCCGCCGCTCAAGGATGATAGTGGCGCTTTTGGCGGTGGCTGTAGGCGCAAGTATACTTTCGGGGCTGATTACGATTTATTACGATATTCCACGCCAGATGGGGCAGGAATTTCGTTCCTACGGGACGAATTTTGTGATAATTCCTGAAGGAAACGCGGCGTCTATCGACACCGCCGCCGTAGAAGCCGCTCTGAGTCGTATACCCGCGGGCGACCTAATAGGGGCCGCGCCATACCGTTACAGGATGGTAAAAGTCAACGAACAGCCGTTTATGGCGGCGGGAACCGACCTTGACGGCGCCCGGAAAACGAGCCCCTACTGGTTTGTTTCAGGTCGCTGGCCGGACGCGCCCGGCGAGGCTCTCATAGGTCAGTCGGCGGCGGACACGGTGCGCCTGACTCCCGGTAGTGTTTTTACGATTACTGGAACCGGCGCGGCGGGAGAAACGTTCAGCCGCGATTTTACGGTTTCCGGCGTGATGCAGTCCGGCGGCAAGGAAGAGGCTTTCATATTTATGTCGATGTATGATTTAGAGGCCATGCTTGGAGACGGCGGCAAAATCGATGTAATAGAGTGCAGCATCTCCGCGCCTGCGCAAACGCTCGAGGCGCTTGCGCAAACAATAAGCGCCGAGGTTCCCGGCGTCAACCCTCGTCTTGTAAAGCGTCTGACTGAATCGGAGGGCGCTGTTCTTAGCAAGCTGCGGGCCTTGGTCTACCTCGTAACGGTGATAGTCCTGCTGCTCATAATGATTTGTGTCGCTACAACGATGATGGCCGTGGTAGCGGAACGCCGGCGGGAAATAGGGCTGCGCAAGGCGCTGGGGGCTTCTAACGAAAGTCTTGCCGCCGAATTTTTGGGCGAGGTAAGTTTCATAGGCGCTCTTGGCGGTCTTTTGGGCGCGATATTCGGTTTTGTGTTCGCGCAGGGTGTCGCGTTAAGCGTGTTTAACCGCCCTGTAACTTTTCTGCCGCTGCTGCTGCCGCTCACGGTTCTGGCTTCTGTGCTTATCACCGGAGCCGCCTGTATCATTCCGGTACGGAGCGCCGCGGCTGTCGATCCCGCGATTGTTTTGCGTGGTGAATAGTGAATAAAAAGTTTTTCTAGTATAAATGGAGTGTTTATTGCGCGGGGCGGCGGTTAATCAGCGTCGTCCTAAAAATTTTAGGAGTGATTTTATGGATTTGCTGGAATTGAGGGATGTTTCAAAAACATACGGGGCGCTAAAGGCGCTGAAAAACATCAACTTGATTGTGGAACAAGGCGAATGGCTGGCGATCATGGGACCGTCCGGTTCAGGGAAAACCACGATGATGAACATTGTAGGATGTATGGATAAGCCTTCAACGGGTAATGTGATTTTGGACGGCGTGGATATTTCGCGTGAAAGTCCGCGGGGGCTTACAACGATAAGGCGCGATAAAATCGGCTTGATTTTTCAGCAGTTTCATCTTGTAAATTATCTAACGGCGGTAGAAAACGTTATGGTGGCGCAGTATTATCACAGTATGCCGGATGAAAAGGAGGCGCTTGAGGCGCTTGATCGTGTGGGGCTTGCGGAGCGCGCGCGGCATCTGCCTAGTCAGCTTTCCGGCGGCGAGCAGCAGAGGGTTTGTATAGCCCGCGCTCTGATAAACTACCCTATGCTGATACTTGCCGACGAGCCGACGGGCAATCTTGACGAGGCGAATGAGCAAATTGTCATTGATATATTTAAGAAATTACACGCGGAAGGCAGTACGATTATCGTGGTAACTCACGATCCCGAGCTTGCGGAGGATGCCGAGCGCACTGTTGTGCTGGAACACGGGCGTGTATCGCGTATAATTGAGCGGGAAACGGCGTAATATCACGGAGGTTTTGTTATGCGAAAATTTTATAATAAAAGAGGCTGTTCCAAAACTTCAGTTTTTGGGGAGACAAGCAAAGCTTGTCCAGCAACTTATGAAAACCGCAGTTTTGCAACCCATAGGGCGAAAAACTGCAAGAGCCTGTTACAAAATAACCGGTTTTGGAACAGGCTCAAAAGAAAATTGAGTTTTGTTTGTTTGCCGGCCGCGCTTGCGGCTGTGTTTGCGGTTTTGCTTTTACTAACGAATTGTGGAAGCCGCGTTTATAAAGACGGCGTTTATGCCGGCAAAAGCGGTGTGGACGACACGGGCGCGTGGGGCGAGGTTGTGATAACTATTGAAGGCGGGCGGATTGTCGATTGTCAGTTTATTACGCTGCAAAAGGACGGCGCTGTGAAAGGCGAGGATTACGGCAAGGTGAACGGCGTGATTTCCAACCAAGACTTTTATGACAAGGCTCAACTTGCCGTACGCGCTATGTCCCAGTACGCGCAGGCTCTCCGCGAAAACGGCTCCTTAAAGCAGGTGGATGCTGTAAGCGGCGCTACCAACTCCTTCAATCAGTTCAATGAAGCGGTGGAAACGGCGCTTGAAAAAGCAAATCGTTCGTGATAACCTGAGTTATTGCAAACGGTTCTGTTGAAAAAGTGAATATGGGGGATATTAATGAATGATATAAAACTGATTGCGGCGGATATGGATCATACGCTGCTTACAGAAAAAGGCGAACTGCCGCCAAATTTTGATAGTTATGTTTTAAAATTAAATGAAGCTGGTATTGATTTTGTTATCGCGAGCGGGCGGCCGCTGTACACTTTAGAAACAACATTTTCAAAAATTAAGCATAAGATGTGTTTTATCTGTGATAACGGCGGCGCGATATGTTATAAAAGTGATATAATATTCAAAAGTTTGATAAAACCTGACAGTTATCAGTCAATGATTAAGTTTGTGGAAAATAAAACTGACGGGATACCTATTCTTTGTGGATTAGATACGGCTTATTTATCTGAAAAAAATAAAATATATGAAAATTATCTAAAAACATTTTATTCGAAAATAACTTTTGTTGAAAATCTTGATGATATCGCTGTAGACGCTGATAAATTTACGATTTATTTTCCCGGTAAAAACAGCAAGGAACATTATGAAAAGATATTCAAGCCGCAATACGGCGATAGTTTTTCTGTTACTGTGGGTGATACTATTTGGATAGATATTATGAATTATGGAATAAATAAGGGCGAGGCTATAAAATTTCTTGGAAAAAAACTTGGTTTGAAGTATGAACAAATGATGGCTTTTGGCGATACATATAATGATATAGAAATGCTGCAATCTGTAAAATACAGTTATATCGTAAAAAACGCCGCCGCCGATATGAAGCAATACGCGAATTTTATTACTGATTCAAACGATGACTTTGGCGTGCTAAAGGTTATCGATAAAATCATAAATAAAACATTTATCTATTAGGCTTAA
>JAIRZA010000164.1 GCA_031267475.1 Spirochaetaceae bacterium
GTAAAGAATTTGCAAAGATTTGACATTCCGCTTATATGTTTTTGACACTGCTATATTATGCTGGCAGTTAAGGAGAAACTATGTTGAATAATACTGGTTCAAAAAAAATGGCTTTTCGCGCCGCGAACATTGCCTTGATAGCGCTGCTTACGGCGGCGAGCCTTCTTGCCGGATGCACGGCGGCGAAAAAATCGCCTATTACGGTGATTTCCCGCGAAGAAGGCTCTGGAACGCGGACGGCTTTTGTTGAAATTCTGGGCATATTGGACGATGCCAAAAATGACGCTGTTGTGCAGTCGGCGGAAGTTACAAACAATACGGCGGTGATGATGACTTCCGTAGCGGATGATAAAAGCGCGATTGGCTACATATCCATGGGATCCTTGAACGATTCGATTAAGGCGCTAAAAATTGACGGCGCGAGTCCGGACGCGGCGAATGTAAAAAGCGGCGCATATAAAATCGCGCGGCCGTTTAACCTCGTTACGCGGGACAACTTGTCTCCGGCGGCGCGGCATTTTATCAACTTTATTTTAAGCGCCGAAGGGCAGGATGTAATCGCTAAAAACGGGTATCTGCCGCTGGATTCGGTGGACAAAGAGGTATTGCCGTTTTCGGCGGGAGTTAAGGTCGTCGTGGCCGGTTCATCTTCTGTTTCGCCGCTCATGGAGAAACTGCGGGAAGCCTACATAGCCAAATACCCCGGCGTTGATGTTGAGATACAGCAGAGCGATTCTTCCACAGGGGTAAATTCTGTTACCGGCGGAATCTGCGATATTGGCATGGCGTCGCGGGAGTTAAAGGCAAGCGAGATTGAAAAGGGCGTAAGCCCCGTGTCGATAGCGATAGACGGCGTGGCCGTGATTGTAAACCGCCAGAACCCGTTCGACGACCTTTCGCAGGAGCAGGTAAGAGACATTTATTTAGGCGAAATAAGGGACTGGAGCGAGCTTGAATGAATGTTAAGCCAAGCCCCGCCAGTTTGCGCGGCGAGCAAAAAGTACGGGAATCTTTGATGAAGTCGGTGTTTTTCGCGGCGGCGTGCATCTCTATCCTGTGTGTGGCGCTGATTTGCTTGTTTCTTTTTGCCAACGGCGTTCCGGCGGTGTTGAAAATTGGCCCTCTAAAATTTTTTGCCGGAAGCGTTTGGAAGCCGGGCAGCGGTTTGTACGGCATTGCCCCCATGATACTGGGCAGCCTTGCCGTAACACTTGGCGCGATTATAACAGGAGCGCCGCTCGGAATCCTGTGCGCCGTATTCATGGCGCGATTTTGTCCGGCGCGGCTGCGACTGGTGATGAGCCCCGCGATTACGCTGCTGGCTGGTATTCCTTCGGTGGTATATGGTTTTTTTGGACTCATGGTTTTGTCTCCGGCGCTGCGATTTCTTGGGGCCGGAAACGGTAAAAGTATACTAACCGCCTCGCTATTGCTGGGGATAATGATACTGCCGGTAATTGTCAGCGTATCTGAGGCGGCGCTGCGGGCTGTGCCGGACACATATTACGAGGGCGCTTTGGCTTTGGGCGCGTCCAGCGAGGAGGCTGTTTTTTTTGCGCAGCTTCCCGCCGCCGCGCCGGGCGTAACGGCGGGGGTGATACTTGGCGTTGGCAGGTCGATTGGCGAGACAATGGCTGTAATCATGGTAGCCGGTAATCAGGCGGTTATTCCCGAAAGTATTTTTAAGGGAGTCAGGACGCTTACGGCGAACATTGTGCTGGAAATGGGATACGCGGCGGATTTGCACCGTGAAGCTCTGATAGCCACCGCAGCGACTCTGTTCGTATTCATCATGCTTATCAACCTGCTATTCGCGCTGGCTAAAAGGAGAATGTCTTTATGACGGGCAACGCGCGTTATACGCCGCAAAATATGCGGCAAAATATGCGGCCAATTACACGGCCAATTACACGGCGGAAACTGTTGCAAACGGGGCTTAGGCTGCTTGTCTATGCGGCGGCGGGGATAACGGGCTTCATTATTATCGGCATTATTGCCGCCATACTCATACGCGGCGTACCCAATTTGCGGCCTGAACTTTTTGCGCTGGTGTATACAAGCGAAAACGCTTCGATGCTGCCGGCTTTAGTCAATACTGTTATCATGACCGCTCTGTCGCTCGTGCTCGCCGTGCCGCTGGGAGTTTTCGCCGCCATATATCTTGCGGAGTACGCCCGCCGGGGAAACCCGTTTGTAAGAGTGGTGCGGCTCGCTGTGGAAACGCTGTCTGGGATTCCGTCCATAGTGTACGGGCTTTTTGGGATGTTGCTCTTTGTCGTCAATCTTCGCTGGGGCTACTCGATTATGGCGGGAAGTTTTACACTTGCGATAATGATACTCCCGCTCGTTATGCGTACTGCGGAGGAGGCCGTTCTTGCCGTGCCGGATGCGTACCGCGAGGGGAGTTTTGGACTTGGCGCGGGACGTTTGCGGACGGTGTTCGCGGTTGTACTGCCTCCGGCGGCGCCCGGTATTTTTGTGGGGATTATTCTGGCCGCCGGACGGATAATAGGCGAATCCGCGGCGCTTATTTTTACCGCCGGTACGGTGGCGCAAATCCCCAAAAATCTTTTTTCTTCGGGGCGGACCCTGGCGGTGCACATGTATACACTTTCCAGCGAAGGGCTTTATCTTAAACAGGCCTATGCTTCAGCCGTCGTATTGCTTGCGCTTTCGGCGCTCATCAACACCGTTTCGTTTTTTCTTGCCAAGAAGTTCAGCAGACTCTAGGGAGGCTCTATTTTTGGATGAATGACATGGAAAAAATCAGCGTTAATTCGCTTAATCTTTATTACGGCGCTTTTCAGGCTTTGAAGAATGTTAATCTTGGAATCAAAGACCATGAAATTACGGCGCTTATAGGACCTTCGGGCTGCGGGAAATCAACATTTCTTAAAACACTGAATCGCATGAATGATTTAATCGCGGGCTGCCGGATTGAAGGGAAAGTTATGTTTGACGGAGAAGACATTTACGGCGGCATGGATGTAAACCTGCTGCGCAAACGGGTGGGCATGGTATTTCAAAAGCCGAATCCGTTTCTTATGAGCGTTTACGACAACATAGCGTTCGGCCCGCGCACTCACGGGGTACATTCACGGATAAAATTGGACTTGATTGTAGAAAAATCTCTTAGAGAGGCGGCGCTCTGGGACGAAATTAAAGACAGGCTAAAAAAAAGCGCCCTCTCTCTCTCCGGCGGTCAGCAGCAGCGGCTTTGCATAGCGCGGGCGCTTGCCGTGGAGCCGGAAGCCTTGCTCATGGACGAGCCGACATCGGCGCTTGACCCTATATCTACTTCAAAAATTGAAGATTTAGCTCTGGAATTGCAAAAACACTATACAATAGTTATTGTAACTCATAATATGCAGCAAGCCGCCCGCATTTCCGATACCACCGCGTTCTTTTTAGCCGGTGAAATCGTAGAATGTAGTCCGACAGAGGAGCTTTTTTCCATGCCTAAAAGTAAACGCACAGAAGATTATATTACCGGGAGATTTGGCTGATGAGAGAATATTATCAAAAACAACTTGAAGGCTTGCATAACGAACTTATCCGTATGGGGGCGCTTTGCGAAGAGGCTGTAGCCGGAGCAGTTATGGGATTGCTGGAAGAAGACGGCAAGCTGCGGCAAAAAGTCATCAACATGGAAAAAGAAATCGATCTTAAAGAACGGGAAATAGAATCGATATGTGTAAGACTTTTACTGCGCGAGCAGCCGGTCGCCGGAGATCTTAGGCAGATAACAGCGGCTCAGCGGATAGTGAGCGACATGGAGCGAATAGGCGACCAGGCCGCCGATATAGCGCGGCTTGCGGAAGTCATGTACGGTGAAGGAAGCTATTCCGCCGGAGAAATCGAAAAAACGGTAAAAAGCGGCGTATACATAAGCGATATGTCCTTGGCAATCACGAAAATGCTAAGCGCCAGCGTGGATTCTTTTGTACACGGCGACCTGCAAAAAGCGCGTGAAGTGATTAAAATGGATGACGCGGTAGATAATTTTTTTGTAAAGGTGAAACACGGACTAATAAAAATCATCAAAAAAGACAGCAAGACCGCCGGCGCTTGTTTGGATATTTTGATGATAGCGAAATATTTGGAACGCTCCGGGGATCACGCCGTGAACATCGCTAAATGGGTAGCCTATTCCATCACCGGAGAACGCGGAGCGCCGGTTTGATTTACATTGTGGAAGACGAGCCGGCCGTCCGCGAACTGATACTGTATACCCTGAATACAGCCGGTCTTGAGGCAAAGGGCTTTGAAGACGGGCAAAACTTTTGGCGCGGAATGGCGGAAAGAACTCCGTCCCTTGTCATGCTCGACATCATGCTGCCCGGCGAAGACGGCTTTACGCTGCTAAAACGGCTGCGCTCTTCAAAAAAGACAAACACGCTGCCGGTAATCATGCTTACGGCGAAAGGCAGCGAATACGACAAAGTTTTTGGACTAGAAAACGGCGCGGACGATTATTTGGTAAAACCAGTCGGCATGATGGAACTGGTGGCAAGAACCAAGGCGCTGCTTAGACGCGCCAGTAAAGAAAAAGACGCGGAAACACTCGTTTTAGAAAATATTTGCGTCAACATACCCGGACACAAGGTTACAGTTGACAAAGAGGAAGTTTTTCTTACCCTCAAAGAGTTCGACCTGCTTACGCACCTTGTCAAAAACGAAAACACAGTTTTTTCACGGGAACAACTTTTAAGACGTGTATGGGGAATTGATTACGTTGGCGAAACAAGAACCGTAGACACCCACATCCTTACACTGCGGGGCAAACTAGGCTCCGCCGGAGAACTAATCAAAACAGTTCGCGGACTAGGATATAAAATAGGAAACGGATTATGAGACAGATAATTTTAGTCGCCCTATGCCTGTTGGCGGGATTTTCCATAACACTCACAGCCGCGCTGATTCATTTTTCAGTGTATTGGGGATTTTCGCAAAGAATGAAACAGGAAGCCGCCACAGAACTTGAATACGCCGGCGCCGGAATTAACGCCGCCGGAAAATCGTACCTCGATTCACTTGCCTTCCAACCGGCGTTTGCGACGGAAAAGCCCCGGCTTACACTGATAGCCCCTGACGGCGCGATACTGTTCGACAATATGCGCGATGCGGAAAAAATGGAAAACCACTCCGCCAGACCGGAATTTCAGGAGGCTTTAGCGGGAAAGACAGGCGAAAATTTCCGCTTTTCTAAAACACTGGAAGAACAAACATACTACCGCGCAATCCTGCTTAACAACGGCAGCGTCCTGCGCATAGCCGTAAGCATGGACAGCATCACAGCGTCGGCGCTGGATATGCTGCCGCTTACCATGGTCATCGTACTGGTGATTTTTATCTGCGCCGTTATAAGCGCCTCTAAAATTACCCGCATGATAGTAAAACCAATCAACTCCATCAATCTGGAAATACCGGAAGAAAACGACATATACGACGAACTAAGCCCGCTGCTTTCACGCATCAAGGCGCAAAGAGATCAACTTGAAAAACAGATTGCGAAACTGCGGAAAAGACAGCTTGAATTTGAGGCGATTACGAATAATATGCGGGAAGGACTCGTACTTTTGGACAAGGAAGGGCGCGTACTCCTGAGCAGCCAGAGCGCGTTGAAATTACTGCGCATAAATTCGGCAATACCCGAAAACCAGAACGCGCTGTATTTACGGCGGGACGAACCCTTCCGGCTTGCTCTGGAAAAAGTATTAAGCGGCGAGCATATAGAATGTTTACTTTCAGTGGAATCCGCGCGGCTGCTCCTTATGGCGAGCCCTGTAATGGACGGCGGCAAGATGCAGGGAGCGGCGCTACTGCTACTGGATGTAACCGAGCAGGAGGAGCGGGAAAGACTGCGGCGGGAATTTTCCGCCAACGTATCCCACGAACTAAAAACCCCCCTCACCGTGATTTCCGGATACGCGGAAATCTTATCGCAGAGCATGGCTAACCCGGAAGACGCGCCCGGTTTTGGCGGGAAAATATACGCCGAATCCCAGCGGCTGCTCAACCTAATCAACGACGTGATGCAGCTTTCCCGTCTGGATGAAGGGGCGGTAAACCTTGAACGCGAACCCGTCAACCTATACACCCTTGTAAGCGGAGTAGTAGAACGCGCCGCCCCCATAGCCCGTTCAAGAAACATCCGCCTGAGCCTGACCGGTGAAGACGCGATAATCAACGGCATTCCCCAGATACTGCACGAAATGGCGTTTAACTTGGTGGACAACGGAATCAAATACAACAACGACGGCGGAGAAGTGCGCGTATCAATCACAAGCAATGAAAAAACAGTATGCCTTTGCGTAGCCGACAACGGCGCAGGTATTCCACTCGTGGAGCAGGAACGTGTTTTTGAACGCTTTTATCGTGTCGATAAAAGCAGAAACACCGGAACCGGCGGAACCGGACTAGGCCTTTCCATAGTAAAACACGGCGCTCAACTCCATGACGCAAACATCGAATTAGAAAGCGGCG
>JAIRZA010000182.1 GCA_031267475.1 Spirochaetaceae bacterium
GAGTTCCCAGTCTTTATGAACGGAGTCTTTTACCAATTTAAGACACGATTCGATTCAAAAGGGAGAATAAGCGGTTTTGTGATGGACGGCGAATCCCCCATTCAGATAGAATTCCTTGCATTTGAAAACGCCGGCGGCGAGCCATCGCTTGCCCGCATACGAAGCGGCGGGACATGGCTTTTCGCGTCGTTGCTAGATCAAAACGGCTTAGCCCTTGAAACGTGGTACAACGCCGACGGAACCCCGCTGGCCGTTTTTTCGGCGCAGTCTGAAAACGGCCAAGTTAGATTTTACAAATACGCCATTCAGGGCGGCGCTGGAGAAGCAGTCAACAGCGCTCCGGCAAAAACAAAGCCGCCGGCCGGTCAAGTTCAAAATAGCACAAAAGTTCCAACAGTTGTGATGGCGCCCGGCTCTATCATCAGGGTCAAAGTCCTTCGTTTTGACAGCATGGGAAATATGACGCAGGTTGGATCGGAAGAAGGCGTTTTTGAAGCCGTGTACAACGGAAAAGACCTATACTATTGGAAAGATCCGTCCGAGCGCAAAGTCGCTTTGCAATGGGACGGACGCGGGCTGCTCGTCCGTATGGCCGGAGTCGCGGAAGACAACGAGACCCTTGACTACCGGTATGAGTATATACTTGACAACCAAGGCGCGTGGACTGAACGCCGTGAATTTCGCATGGAGCCAAGGTTTGGAGTGCTTGTGCCTGCTAACGGGAGCTTTTTTACAAGAACAATTGAATACCGATAACATGAATCATGAAACAGATGATTGGCAGGATGTCTTGTATAAAAAAACTTTCGATGACGAGATCCGCGGACTAGAGCGCCGTTGCGCGTCGGATGTAAACTGCACCTCCGGCGATTTGGAGGCAATGCTGGGACACCTTTACAAAATGGAAGGCGCTGATTGGCTGGGGCGCGGCGAGGTGCAAAACATCACGCTGTCGGCGACAATCGCCGCTTATGAATTTTTTACGCATAAATTAAAAACGGACAGAGGTGAGTAGTGAACGAAAGACTCGATTCATTTTTGAAACGCTATGATGAAATAAAATTGCTGATTGAAGATCCCGCGTTGATAAAAAATCAAAATATGTATCGTGAGACAATGAGAGAATTTTCGCGGTTAGCTGAAATTTCCGAAAGTCAAACAGAAATAGAAAACCTTATAACACAAGCCGCCGATATGAAAGCGCTTATTCAGGAAGAAGACGGCGATATGAAGGAACTTGCGAAAGAAGAATTACGCGCCATTGAAACACGTTTAAGCGACGCGCAGGATAAACAGAAATTTTTACTCATTCCGCGCGATCCGCTTGATGGAAAAAACATCATAATGGAAATAAGGGCTGGTACCGGAGGCGATGAAGCAGCGCTGTTTGCCGCGGAATTATTCCGTATGTATTCACGCTTTGCCGAGACGAAATCTTGGAAATTCGAGATAATGAATTCTAACGAGACAGAATTAGGCGGATACAAGGAAATCGTCTTTTCAATAAGCGGCAGCAACGTATATGAAAACCTGCGCTATGAATCCGGTGTACATCGTGTGCAGCGAGTTCCAGTAACAGAATCATCAGGGCGAATACACACATCGGCGGTTACCGTGGCGGTGCTGCCTGAAGCGGATGAAACTGAAATTGACATAAAACCAGAGGATCTTCGTATAGATGTAATGCGGGCTGGCGGGCCGGGCGGACAATGTGTAAACACTACGGACAGCGCGGTTCGCATAACCCATCTGCCGTCCGGTGTTGCGGTTCATTGTCAGGACGAGAAAAGTCAAATAAAAAACAAGGCTAAGGCGATGCGTATATTACGCGCCCGCATTTACGAGATAGAGGAAGCGAAAGCCCATGCCGAGCGCTCCGAAGCGCGAAAAAACCAAGTAGGGTCGGGCGACCGTTCGGAGCGCATCCGTACCTATAACTTCCCGCAGAATCGCCTAACGGATCATCGCATAAATCTTACACTGTATAAACTTGATCTTATCATGCAGGGAGACGCCGCCGCTTTGTTCGACGCCCTTAAACTTTCCGCCCACGAGGAAATACTTAAAGCGTCGGCGAGTTAATGCAATAGCGTGTCTGCCGCCGGTTCCACGGGCGGCGCGGTCAAAGCTGATTGATCAGCTTTGACCCAATATTAGCAACTCAGGGTGATACTCGAAGTGCATTGTGTCGTAGCGCGACCATCTGCCGCCCCAGATAAACCCCTGTTCCTCGAATGACCGGATAACCGCGGCCGGCGGATTTTGCCGCTTGTCTGAGGGAACGGCGCGCCAGTCAATCCCTTTGGCCGCGGTCCACTGCCAGTAAGTTTCCATACCCGGCTGAGCTTTCATAAGCATATCCACCGCCGCGCCGTAGGCGTGAAAGCTGCGGTTTTCACTTCCCGCGATGTTTCGCCAGTTCCATCCGGTAATGCTGTCCAGACTATCGCGCCACTTCGTTATCTCCGGGATAGTTTTCGCCAGTTCGCTAATGCGCACCTCCACCCGTCCCAGAGGCGCGGCTATATGCTGGTGTATCTGCACCCGCCGTCCCAAAAAATCGATCCATTGCTGATGAGAAAACGACTCCTCTCTTGTGCGAGCCTGCCAGAGCGCTTCAAAAAACGGAGAACGCGCCGCGCCTGAGCTTACGGCTGGGCGGTACGCGCGGTAGGAACTTAAAGACGCCCTGCGTGATATAATCCTGTTCGCAATATTTTGCCAAGGATTTGCCATTTTGGGGTTGGCGGGAGGCTCCGGGAAATACCGGTACATGAACTGGGGGCGGAAATCTTCCGGCCTATCCATGTCGTCAGGCCGGAGAAATCTACCTTGAGCATAGTACCATCGAACCCCGTCCATCTCCAGCGTCCAATCGCCGTCCTGAAAGACCGCCGGCCCCAAGCGTCCGTGATACGCCGCCGCAAACAGCTTGGCCATATCCTCCGCCTGATCGCCGCCGGCGGCCCGGCGTGTTCCCAGTTCTGTTAGCGCGGTCTCCGCCCACGCTCCGGCCATTTCGTCAATATCCTTCGCTTTTACCCGCCCGGTAAATTGCAGCCCCCCGCCGGGGAGAAAGCGCGCCCCGTGTATTAGTTGTTCAAACTCTCCATTAAAATCTTTCGCGGGGCTCGAGTCCGCCCGGCTGGTCCAGAATGGTATGACTCTGCCGTCCAGAAAGTCTGTGTGCTCAAGGAAATTCGCAAGCGCCGCGTCGATGCGGCCTTCCTCAAGCGCCGCGCCCACGAAAAAGGTATCGTAGGCAAGCGTGTCAGGCAAGGGATTTTTTCCGCTTATGTCAAACAACTCGCCGCCGGTTTTTTGGGCGATTGTCCGCGCCGTCCGCCGGGTGTCGTTGTCTTGGGCGAAATATATGACTAGGTTTGGTCCCGCTCGTTCATCGGGGGTTGCTGTAACGCCTCTTCGTTGGAGCGAACAGCCGGCTAGAACGATGAGTATGGCTAAAATGGGGCAAAGGTGTAGTGTTTTCAATGCGCCTTCCTTGTTGTTTTTATAATCTCTTATGCCAAAAGCCTGACGGCCTAAAAATATTACACCTTGAAATTACTTTAGGTCAACGGGAAGCCGCAAACTGCGCCGCGCTTTGCAATATTTGGAACTTGTAACAAAAAGTGTGTAAACGACTATACTAACGGAAGGAGCAAGTACGGCCTTGATAAGCCGCGCCGCAGACGAAGTGAAAGAACCAGCCTCCGAATGGCGTGTCCGGCCGTTGGAGATGTTCTATCCGGTGTTGTCTCTGGACGCCCTGCGGGTCAACATACGGGACGATGGCGCGGTGGTAAAATTGTTTCAAAATTTCCTTTTTAACTGCCCGTAACGTTTTATCCGTAGATTTACTAATTCTAAAAGATATTCGTCAAGTTCAACGCGCAGTCCGGCGATAGCGGCAACGAAAGCGCTGTTACTCAAGACAACACGGTCCCCGTAGGTAGTGATGGTGCGGATTTTTGGTACGTCAATAAGACGCAGCGGCCCTAAAGTATAGTGGGCGGGGAGATATACAAAGTTAAATCTGAAAGCGGTAAGTTCCGACCACTTTGACTGACGGATAATGTGTTTCAAAGTATCCCTGAATATTTTGTTTGCCGCAATTTTCCGCGATACTTCATCGCCTGTTACA
>JAIRZA010000217.1 GCA_031267475.1 Spirochaetaceae bacterium
GTTTCTTATAATTGAGTTTGTGCCAAAAACAGATTCGCAAGTTCAGCGTCTGTTAAAAACACGTGTTGACATTTTTAAGGACTATACGCCGGAAGGTTTTGAAACGGCTTTTAACGCGCATTTTGAAATGCTCCGCCGTCAGCCTATCGAGGGTACTGAAAGAACGCTCTACTTGTTCCGCGTCCGCGGCAGGTGATGTGTTATCCTTTTTATAATTTGTATAATGTCAAACACAATTAATACCAAATTGCTAATAATACCAAAAATAAAATAACTATTTTAACGCGGTTTATTCGCCGTTTTGTGTAACCTAATGCCTAAATTACGCCTTTTTAATGTAAGGCTGTTACAAAATATTCAATTTTGAGGCAGAATCTATAGACTGGCTGATGAAATACGCACGATTCATAATTGTTGTACTACTGACAGCCTCTTCCGGTATCAAGGTTGAGGAAGCCGGCGCGCTTACGCTCGTTGACGCGGTGCGGCTGGCTGAAGAATGGAATTTTGATTTAAAAAAAAGCGCCGTTGATATGAACATCGCGCGCGCCGCGAATAAAAATTTGTGGGCGGAGTTTTTCCCGTCAATAAGCGCGGGAGCAGGTGTGCGGTACAACACAAGCATTATAAGCGCGAATTCCGCCGCAAACAACAATCCAAGCGTAAGCCTGAACGCGGGACTTTCGTTTCAACTTAACGCGGGACTGCCCGCCGCGGTTAAACTGATACGCCTTGCCTATGAAACAAGTTTATTTGACTATGAGCAGGCCGGGCGGCAGCTTGAACTTGCGGTTACAAAACAGTTTTACACGATAATCACCGAACAGTATAATCTTTCGATACTAAAAGAAAAACAGACGCAGGCCGAGCGGCAGCTTCAACATGACCGTATACGCTTTGAAAACGGGCTGTTAAACGAATTGAATTATCACCTAAGCCGTTTATCCGCCGAGAGCGCTAAACTCGAAATGAACCGCGCCTTGTCGGATTTGGCCGAGATGACGGGGCAGTTTCAGGCGGCCTTGGGTTTTGAACCGGATGAACAAATTCAGTACGACGGAGAATTGGAAATTGAGCGCGTAGAGTTGGACAGCGAATATCTTATCGACCGCTACCTCCCCATGCGTCCGGACATTATAGTAGCGCGGCGGAATTTGGAAAGACTGCGCCTTACAGAAACGCGCCAGACGCTAAGTTCCCGCGCCCCGACTCTTTCTTTGTCCACAAGCTGGGGCGCTTCAATGGATACTCCTTTTAGCGACAGTTTGAGCGCAAGCGTAAACCTTAGCATCCCAGTCGAATCTTGGCTGCCGGGTACAAAAGACTGGCAAAGTATAAAATCCGCCGCCGCCGGCGTGGAAAAGGCGGAATTCGATTTAGAAAACATACAACGCTCGGCTAAAACATCCATACGCGCTCTGTGCGCGAACATCAATAACTCTTGGAATAGTATAGAAATAGCGCGGCTTCGCGTTGAAATCGCCGAAGGCGCCTACCTTATGGCGGAGCGTGGTTTTTCTCAAGGAACCGTGGAATTTCTTGAGCTGGAAACGGCGCGTAACAGCCTGTCCGGTACACGCCAGCAGCTTTTACGCGAGGAGCTTTCATATAAATCAATGATACTTGATCTTGCAGCCGCCTTGAATATCGCGGTGGATAAGCTTTTCTCTAGGAGTGATGATGAAAAAAAAACTGAAATCCAATCCGGCTAACGCGGTTATAATTTTTTTTATTGTCCTTTTCATCGTTCTAATTGGCTTTTCTATATTCAGGAGCAATCGTTCCTCCGGGCGTGAGAATATAACACGGGGCGCAATCCCCGGCGCGGTTCAGCGAGAGGAGCGGCAGGGCGCGGATGGAAGACCGCCGGCGGAGACAGCGTCTCCAAGCCAGCCTCCGCCGGGGACACAGCCTCCGCCGCGGTCCGGAGCGGCTGGCGGGGCAACGGGCGGCGGGCGGAATGGCGGCGGCGGAATGGCGGGCGCGGCGGCTGGCGGAGCGGCGGCGGCGAACACGGCGGGCGGCGGAATGGCGAGCGGCGGAATGGCTGGCGGCGCGGCTGGCGGCGGAATGGCGGGCGGGGCGGCTGGCGGAGCGGCGGCGGCGAACATGGCTGGCGGAGCGGCGGCTGGCGGAGAGCGCGGCTCTAACTCACGGGGTGCAAATGTTCCGCCGCAAGCGCAAACACGCGGCGGCGGGAATCCGGCGGCGCGGAATGTTCCGGCTGTGCGTGTAACGCCGGCGGGAACCGGCGAAATCAGCAATAGTATTACAATAAACGGGGATGTGCTGGCGGCTCGCGAAGTCTCGATATTTCCTGTTACGGCGGGTAAAATCGTGGAACTTCGTTTGCGGGTGGGGGACGCGGTTACAGCGGGGCAGGTTGTCGCTCTTGTAGACCCGTCGAGTCCCGGCGAGGTATATTCCAGCAGCCCTGTCCGCTCAACGATAAGCGGGACCGTACTGCAAACGCCTTACAACATTGGAGATACAGTTTCGCCGCAATCGGCGATATACGTCATAGGCGATCTTTCGTCTCTTGTTATTGAAACTTTCGTGCCGGAGCGATTTTCGGCTTCTATACACATGGGCTTGCGGGCGGAATTCTTTTTCGATTCGATACCGTCTGAATCTTTTACCGGCATTGTGAGCGAAGTGAGCCCGGTGCTTGATCCCGCGAGTCGGACTTTACGCATAAGGCTGCGCTTTGAAAAAAGCGATCCCCGCGTCCGTCCGGGTATGTTCGCCACGGTGCGTCTGGTTACCGCTTCACGCGGCAATGTGCTTGTAATTCCGCGGGCCGCCGTCATTAATACATATAATTCGTGGATAGTGTTTGTTGTGAATGTCGAAAGTGTAGCTGAACGGCGGGAAATATCGCTGGGACTGGAAAGCGAGACCATGATAGAGGTTTTGCGCGGGCTTTCAATTGGCGACCTTGTAGTAACATCCGGTCAGAATTTTCTTTCTAATAACGAGCCGGTGAGAGTGCTGGAATGAGCCGGCGTAAAGTGCGCGCCGCCGGACAGCTTTCCGGGCAGCTTGCTGAGCAAGTTTGTTTACGCGGAATCTTGTTTAGCAAGAAAATTTATAGGACTAAATTTTGAGTATCATTCAATTTTCAGTAAAACGCCCGGTAACAATAATTGTTTTTTATGTTTTGATTACCGGCATCGCTCTAACGGTTATACCCGGAATAGCGGTTGATCTTTTCCCGTCTACCGCGCGTCCGGTTCTTTCGGTTTACACCAGCCTGCCCGGGGCCGGTCCTATCGACATCGAACAAAATGTTACGCGCCCCATCGAAAAGGCGCTCGCCTCATCGCGCGATCTTACAGAAATGACATCGAATTCATCTTTCGAGAGTTCGTCTATCAACCTGAATTTCACTTATGGCGCAGACATGGATAAAGCGGCTTCGGACGCGCAGACGCTGCTTAACAGAATTGTTAATTCATTGCCGGACGAATGTACTACGCCTACAGTGCGCCGTTTCGATATGTCCGCAATGCCGATAATGCGTCTTATTGTACGCGGTAATTATCCGCCCGATCAGCTGCGTATCTTTGCGGAAGATGAAATTCAGGCAAAACTTGAGCGGATTGACGGCGCGGCGTCCGCGGAGGTTACGGGCGGCACAAGTCAAGTTGTGCGAATCGCTGTTTCGCTTAATCGCCTGGCCGCGCTGGGGCTTACTTTGAGTGATGTAACGCAGGCAATACGCGGTCAAAATGTTTTATCCAGCGGCGGCAGTCTGCTGCGCGGCACTAGGGAATATCAGATTCTGACCGAGCAAGAGTTGAACAGCGTGGCGCAGATAAAACGTCTTGTTGTTAAAAATGTGAACGTGCAGAATAGCGGCGGCGGTCTGAGTTTGAACCGCTCGCAGGCTGTCCTGCTTGAGGATGTGGCGGACATATCGCTTGGGTTTAACGATAACGCGGCGCGGGTCTCTGTGAACGGGCAGAGCGGCGTGTATATTCAGGTGCAAAGTGAAAGCGGGAGTAATTCCGTGCAGGTCGCCCGCCGGGTGCGCGAAGCGCTTGCCGGCATTAACGCCGATCTTCCGCGCGGCATAACGCTTGAGGTGCTGTCGGATAATACATCAATGATAAGCGCTACGCTCGATCAGGTTTATTCAAACGCTGTTCAAGGCGCGATACTTTGTATGCTTATTATTTTTGTATTTTTGCGCAATATAAAAAGTACGCTGGTAATTGGTATTTCAATTCCGGTTTCAATATTATTAACATTGATGTTCATGTCCGTATTCGGATTTACACTGAATTTGTTGACAATGACGGGGTTGATTATGGCGATGGGAATGACGGTGGACGCATCCATCGTCATTCTTGACAACATACATAATTACCGCCTGCGCGGAGCGAAACCGGAAACCGCCGCCGTGCTTGGCGGACAGGAGATGGTTAACGCTATCATTACATCGACAACTACAACGTTATGCGTATTTGTACCGCTTTTAATTTATAAAAACGATCTTGAAATGATGGGGCAGTTATTTAATGATTTAATTTTTACTGTAATAATTTCATTAACTTGTTCGCTGTTTGTGGCTATAACAATAGTACCGGCTCTCTGCGGACCTATACTTAAACTTGATACTCGTCTACAAAAGCCGCTGAAAAACAAAACGATGCGGGCAATAGACGACGCGATTGAAAACTTTTTTACAAGGTTGAACGAGGCGTACAAACGATCGCTTGATTACTGCCTTTCGCACCGCGCCATGATACTTATTTTAACATTGCTTATACTGGTATTTTCGCTGATGCAATTTAACGGTATTGGAATGAATATGTTTATTCGCTCGCGTATTGATGATTCTATCACGCTAAATGTTCAGATGACTCAGGGCGCTCCTATTGATGTTGTTGAATCCGCGCTTTTTGAAATTGAAGATATTATTGAAAATAATATTCAAGGTTATAAAAATATAATTTTAACAGCGCGGCGCAGCGGAACGACTCAAGGAAATATACAAATTACTTTACCGCCGCCCGCGGAACAAATTGACACGCCGGATAAAATAATACAAAAACTTACACCTATGCTAAACGACGACCCTGATGTGCGCGTCTCGTTTCGGGCCGGGCGCAGCATGAGCAGCACAAGCTCTGTCGAGGTTGTGCTGCGCTCGCGTGACAACACCGCTTTGATGGAGGCTGCCGAGGATGTTGAATCAATAATCAAATTATATTTACCACAAATTGAAAACGCCGTTGTTAATATGGACGAGGGCGCTCCTCAAATTCGTGTGGAGATAGACCGCGACCGCGCCGCCGCGCTTGGTGTCTCGCTTTCGTCGATTGCGAGCGAGGTAAAAACGGCGATGGACGGCACAAATGTAACGACTATCTCGCAAAACGACCGTCTGATAAATATACAAGTGCGTCTGCGCGACGAGGACAGAAAGGGTATCGCCGCGCTTGATTCGATTTCAGTCTTAAACAGAAGCGGCATCCGCGTTCCTTTGTCGAATATTGCGTACTTTCGCGAGGGCCGCGCCCCGGCTTCTATACGGCATGAGGATCAGGAGCGCGTGGTGCGCGTTACCGGAGATTTGCCGGCGGGTATAGCGGCGACTGAATTTCAGCGGATATTGGAAGATACGATTATCAGTAATATTCCGGCGCGTGAAAATGTTACGCTGAGTTTCATGGGCGAAGCCGCCGAGGTAGAAAAATTTAACCTTAAAATTCTTTTTATAGCGGCGGTCGCCGTGTTCTTGGTTTTTGGTCTAATGGCAAGCCAGTTTGAATCTTTTGTTGACCCGCTTATCATATTTTTTTCGATACCGCTGCTTACAATCGGCGTTATATGGATTTACAAGATTGGCGATCAGGCTATGTCCGTATTCAGCGCGGTCGGCATTATAGCGCTTGTAGGAATTGTTGTGAACAACGGCATTATACTGGTCGATTATACCAATCTGCTGCGCTCGCGTGGTCTTAGCGTCCGCAACGCCTGTATGGAAGCGGGGCGGAACCGGCTGCGTCCTATTTTGATGACGACTATTTCAACGATACTCGCGATGGCGCCTATTGGTTTTTT
>JAIRZA010000002.1 GCA_031267475.1 Spirochaetaceae bacterium
TCCCAGTCGCGCAGCAAACTGCCGCTGTCGCGTATCTGGCGCAGATGTTCAGGGAAAATCTCCTGAGTGTAAGAAGAATTCCACCTCACATCCTCGCCGTAAGAATACTTGCCGCCGCCGCCGTTTAACTCGTTAAAGCGGGCGGGGCGCAGTTTCGCCGGTACTGTTTCCGGTAAAAGAACGGGCTTCCAGTCCTTCTCAAAATCCGCCGGCGGAATTAATACAGCCGTCTCGTCCGGCGGCGCGGAGCGCTCTTTCATCCAGTTGACCACAGACATTATACGCTCATCCCGGTTCCTAAGCTCTGTAAGCGCCCGTTCACCGGAAAGACTCCTGTCCCGCCGCCGGATACCGCCCCGTGTAATACCTTCAATGGCAAGGCCGCCGCTGTCAATCGAGAAATCTCCGGCGGCGGTAAGCTCCCCCGCGCCGGAGACATCCATATCACCCTCCATCCAGCCGTCAATATTGCTGAATAAAAAATGAAGTCCGGTGATGAAAAAAGCTCCCGTCTCGTCCGGCTCTGTGCAAAGAAATTGGATGTACGGGACAGCTTTAAGCGACAAGGCGGCGCGGCGCTCGCCGTCTTTCGTGGAAAATATGCGGAATGTGAATCCGGTATCGTTGTTTTGATATACTTTTATGGTTTTTTCAGTAAAAATCGTACCATCTAAAAAGCGCCCCGCCTGTTCCACCCCGCGCGCTACAGTTTTACATGAAGCGGCAGAAAAAATTAAGCTGCACAACAAAAGCGTGAAAGACACATATTTCATTCTAATTCTATTTGTCCGTGCCTACAGTATATTACAGCCGCCGTATCAGTACAAGATTCCGCTCGTCTTCCAGAAACGGGACAGGACAGGGTACAATGCTCCATTTGGCGTTTTGCTGCGCTAAAACAGGCAAAAGCGGCGACATTTCAGCGTCAATTGCTTCCCGCCGCCCCTTGTACGCGGCAATACAGGCATTGGGTTTTAACAAGCGGAATAGCTTTTTTAAGATTTTAGGCGTTAATGGGTGAAAAGCGCGGAAACAAACTACGCCGGCCGTAGCGGGAGGGGCTTTTTCCATCTCGGTTTCCAGTATCTCAACATTAGGAAGCGGCAAAACCGCCGCCGTATTTCTTAGGAACCCCACCCGCCGCCCCATGCGTTCTATTAGGCTGAAAGAAACGCCGGGCAGCGCCAGCGCAAGGGGTATTCCAGGCAGACCCGCGCCCGATCCAACATCGGCTATACACGGCGGAATGGAATCTTCAGCGATAAGCCGTCTTATAATATTCAAGGGGGCAAGCGAATCGAGTATGTGTTTTATTATTAATTCTTGCCTGCTTTTTGCGGCTGTCAAGCCATAGGCGGGATTAAAAAGCTCTATCTCGTCGCAGTAACGGCTCAGCAAAGCCGCAAGCTCACGCGGGGGACGCGCCAAAACCGCGCCGTCCGCGCCCGTAACATCGTTTGCGGGCGCAACACAAGGCGCGGACGGCGCCGTGGACGGGCTGCCTTCAAGCAGCCTTTGGACGCCTTCTTCAAGAAAATCTACGCATAAACGCACTTGAGCAATTCATCACGCTTATTTCGTATTTTATTCAAAGCCCTTTTTTCAATTTGGCGGACGGCTTCGGCGGAAATCCCCAGGCTGTCGCCAAGTTTTTGGAAAGTATGAACATCGGAATCGATTAGGCGAAAACGGTGAAGTATAACGGCTCTTTCGCGGAAACTCAGGTGATTTTTCAAGAAACGCCGTGTTTCATTTCTGGAGTAGCTCATTAAAAATTCACGTTCAGGGTTGCACTGATGGCTGTCTTCGCAAACTTCGGCAAAAGAAGCGCCCGGATTGTTGGAAAATTCAGCTTCCAGCGAAAGCGGATTGCTTGCAACATTCATAACCAGTTCAATATCGGCCGCGGAGCAGTCAATTTCACGCGCAATCTCGTCAATTTTTGGCGGCCTTCCAAATTTTTGATGAAGTATGTGTTCCGCGATATAAATTTTGCGCAATAATTCTTCTTTTTTTAGGGGAAGGCGAATGGTTCGGCGCTTGCTTACGACAAAACGCGCTATCGCCTGCTTAATCCACAAGACGGCGTAGGTTGAAAAACGCACATTCTTGCTTAAATCAAACTTTTCGACCGCGTGCATAAGCCCCACATTACCTTCCTGAATTATATCCATCAAAGAAATATCGGGCGACCGGTAATTTTGACCGACTTTTATCACTAATCGCAGATTTGCTTCAATAAGATGTTTGACCGCGGACCTATCGCCCCCGGCGATGCGGCGGAAGAGTTCCTTCTCCTCTTCGGCGGTAAGCAGCGGTATCTTTTTTACCTGCTTGATGTAAGTCTGATAAACATCGTCATTCTGCATTTCGAAAGCCATACCCATATATATCTCCGTTATCTTTAAGTTTCACCTAAATACTAGCATAAACCATGCCAAGCGCTATTTTCTTTTTTGATAAGCGCTAAATGCTTATTATATATGTATTTACGCTAATGTATCTATTGCCGCCGCTGTCGCTCTGTAATAAGGTGTCTAAAAATACATACATGGACGGCAATAAAAATAGAAATGAAACGCCCCGCCGTTCCCGGGCGGGGCGTTTTGTCAGCGTCGCGTAGTTTTCGCGGTTCGCGCAACTGTGATAAAGTTGTCAGCGCCGCTTAAAGGCTTCGGCAAAGGGCTTGTACATTAAGCCGTCGTCCTGCGCGTTAAAGTTTTGTTTCTTTACTGTATTTTTTCGTTCACCGTTTGCCGCGCCGCCGCTTCTTGAAGACTACGCTGCCCGGTTGCGGCTTGAAATCAAAAACACCGAAGCGGTCAGCGGCAAGAAGATTAAATCCGCCGGCATTGCCGGTATTATTCGTCCCAGCAAGACTACTATTCAAGTAATTGTTGGAACAAAAGTGCAATTTGTCGCGGACGAAATGAAACAAATACTAAATAGCTGATTTACTTTTGAAATACCAGTACGAAAATGACAATGATTGGTGGAGGTGGTGGAATTGGTGATATTGCGGGTGAAAATTCTACTCTGACTAAACAGTAAATGCCGTACTTCCGCCGTATCAAAATAATACGGCGGGTTTTTTGTTTCTGATTAAACTTCAATATCTAATTTTTATTTCATATCGGATTAGTCAACTTCATTTTCGTTACCGGTATTTTCTTTTCGTATCTTCAATAACGCTTTTGACTGTATCAATAAACAATCTCTTAATGGCTTATCCAGTTGTTTGAATATGTCGATTAATTTTTGAAGTTGAATATCCGGCGGCGGCGCAGTGAACATCTCACCCTTGCCGGTTATTAACCATTCTTTGTTTATATTAAATTCTGTTGAAATCAGTTGAATGGTCTTATCGCTGACTTTTCGGTTTCCCAATTCAATTTCACTCAACAGAGTTTTACTTACAAAAATCCGTTTAGCAAACTCCCGCTGGGAGACGTTTAGAGCTTCTCTGGACTTCTGTATTCTATCCCTTATTTCAGACATAAGCATTCATCTGATAAGGATAATAGCCGGTATTCCGTTTTTGCTCAACAACGAAATCCGGTACTCAAATCGTATGATAAATCATACATCCTTATAGAAGGCTTTTTGTAAAAAATCTGAATCATGGCCGGGTTTTCTGATTTTTCTTATATTACGGGCGGTCTGTTGACATAATTTATTGTTGCCGGTATACTGTCCACAATTTGAGAGGTGAGAAAATGGTTAAAGAAACAGAGGTCAATGAGATATGCAAGGTGTATGAAAGAATAGACGACATGGGAAAAAAGAAAATGATTCTAATGTCCAAAAAATTTTTTGACATTCAGAAGATTATGGACAATGAAAAAGTGTCATTAGTAAAGTGTGAAAATGTAGAGTTTAAGGATTGATGATGATACTTCTCATTTTTTTATAGTTGCTCGAGTTTGATTATCAAACTCTTTTTTATGAATCAAATTCTCGTATGAGAGTTTAAATATGTGGGCGGTAACATAAAAACCGTAAAGGGGTTTTTCTATGAAGAAAAACATTATTTCTTTTATTGGAATATTGGCAATGGCGCTGGTATTCGGGCTGGCGGCCGTTAGTTGTTCGGATGATTCAGGCGGCGGCGGCGGTGGAGGGGGCGGCGGCGGCATCCCTTCTGAACTCGTTGGAAAGTGGTACGCATCAACATCAACAACAACGCCTTTGTTTGAAATCACATCTGGCAATAAGTTCATATTGGGTGGTGCAGATTATGATGTATCCGTATCGGATAAAACGGTTACGGTCAAACAGGGTAGTACCCTTGTTGGAACATTTGACTATTCCATAAGCGGCAACAAAATGACACCGTCTAATGGAACTGTTGCTTTTGCAGGTTTAAATTATACTCTGACTAAACAGTAAATGCCGTACTCCCGCCGTATCAACATAATACGGCGGGTTTTTTATTCCTGATTAAACTTCAATATCTAAAGATTTAAGATATGAAACGCCCCGCCGTTCCC
>JAIRZA010000024.1 GCA_031267475.1 Spirochaetaceae bacterium
GCGGCAGGGGCTTTGGGATTCTGGAAAAACTTATTCGCCGTTAAAAGAATAGAGGGCGTATTACTGCGGCAATGATGCCGCAAATTAGTGTAAATTGATTGGTTGATCAATATAAAATACTGGGCGTTGATGAAAACGCCTCCATGTCTGAGATAAAACGCGCATTCCGTGAAAAAGCGAAACAACATCACCCCGACCTTGCGGGTGAGGGCGCGCGCGCGCATATGCAAAAACTCCTTGCCGCTTACGAGATTCTTTCAAACCGTCAGCGCCGTTTTGATTATGATAGAGTCTATCGCGGGTTTTCCGGTAAAAACGGGTTTAATTACCGCAGTTACTTGTACGAGCAGGCGGCTAACACAGACGCCGGTTGTGATTCACGGCTTCGCGAGCAGGCGCGGGCGCAGCTTATTATATTTGAACTATTTCATTTCGAAGAAGACGCGGCTGTCAATATGTGGCGTGATTGGGGCGGATTGGATTTTCCATTGGAAAAACACCTTGGACGCGAGGACTGGATGGATTGTTCGTTTATTTTAGCGGAGGAACTTGAAAAACGCGGATTTTATTATGACACCTTCCGCCTTCTTGCGGCTCTAATCCGCGCGGAACGCAGTAAACCTTACTTCCGGCATTTTACTGAGGATGTGGAAATTTTCTTGAAAGAGCTTGTACGCCTTCATCTTCGTTCCGCCGTTGACGACGAGACATGGATAGAATGTATGCAGGAACTTATGACGCTGGACTTTCCCGCCCGGGACGAGGGACGCTGGCTTAAATCTCAGGCTGAAACTTTAAGCAAGATAGGCGAAACCGCCGCCGCCCGCGCCGTTTTCCGCGAGGCGCAAAAACGCGACCCGTCTATCACGCCGTCCGTAAAGTTAAAAAAAATCCTATAATATTTTTTCTACATCTTTTCTACAAAATGACCGCGCAATGTATTACCAGACAAGGATTCCAGCCGTATCTTGGCAAATGAGCCAATAAGCGATGTATCCCCTTCGGCGACAACCATCTCGTCGCGTTCAGTGCGACAGACAAGTTCGCGCCTGCTCTTACGCGACACGCCCTCCACAAGCGCCTCTTCGCACTCGCCTATCCGGGAACGCAGCAATTCAGCAGTATGCCGCATCTGTAGGTCAATGACGCGCTTAAGACGCGCCGTTTTAACATCCGGCGCGACACGGCATGGCAGTTCAAAGGCGGCGGTACCTTCGCGTGGATTGTAGTGGTACATATAGGCGTACAAAAAATGCGCCTGTTCCATCAATGTTAATATCTCCTCAAAATCTTCCTCAGTTTCGCCCGGAAAACCAACAAGGATGTCTGTTGAAAGAGTTATTTCAGGCATGGCGGTGCGAATGGCGGCGACTAATTCCAAAAAATGCTCCCTTGTATAGCGGCGGTTCATCGCGGAAAGTACGCGATTAGAACCATGCTGAACGCAGAGATGGAGATGGCGGCAAAATACAGGATTATCTTTCATTACTTGTATAGTGTGCGGCGAGAGATCTTTTGGGTGGCTGGAGAGAAATCGCACCCATTTAACCGGCGTACCCTCAACATCACGCGCAATTCTTTCCAGCAGAGACGGGAAATCAAGTCCGTCATTGATGTATGAATTAACATTTTGACCCAGCAGCGTTATTTCACGCACCCCGCGAGCCGCAAGATTTTTTATCTCCGCGCTTATTTCTTTAGGAGTACGGCAGATTTCCCTGCCCCGCACATACGGCACAATGCAGTATGCGCAAAAATTATTGCAACCGCTCATGATCGGCGCAAAAGCGCGAAAGCAACCGGTTTCGTGATGACTAGGCGCAAAGTTAAAGGCTGGATGGTGATTTTCTTTGTCTAACTTTACCGGCTGCGGAAAATCACCGCCCTGTTCCCACGCCTCGATTTTAGAAAGAAGCCCGCTAAAAATAAAAGCCTCTTGCGGCTTCATTATAAAATCCGCGCCATTTTCGGTGAGTTTATCTCCCAAACGGCTTGCCATACATCCGCAAACAAGCACAAATAACGGATTTTGTTGCAGACCGCGCCTTTTTTTCAAGGCGGCATAGTGGGCAAGCCGTCCCAAAACCCGTCTTTCGGCGGTTTCGCGCACCGAACAGGTATTAATAATGACCAACTGAGCGTTTTCTCCATCATGCGCCTCTTTCCAGCCGCGCTCGCTGAGTGTTAGTTTAAGCGCCGCGCTTTCGGCAAAATTCATTTGACAGCCGTATGTCTCAAAATAATAACTTGTTTTTTCAGTTTTCATATAAATTCCACTAAATTCCACAACGCGATGATATTTTTATGTTTGCTTGGGACGTTTTGAATTAATATCCCATTGTGTGGCCAACATACCTGCCAACATTAAGGCAAAACCAAGCAGCACCAACGGGCCGGGTCTTTCCGCCAGTAAAAGCACTCCGCCTATAGCCGCAAAGATGCTTTCTGTACAAAGAATCACCGAGGCGTGGGCGGGCGGCGCGTACTGCTGGGCGACTACTTGCAGCGTGTACCCGATGCCAACCGAAAACACTCCGCCATAAATGATTGGAATCGCCGCGGCGAGCAGCAGCGCCGGGTTAAAATAGCTTGAACCTAATTCCGCCCCGAAAGCAAAGTCCGCTTTTCCTAAAATATTCGACTGTGCAAATATAAATGAAAGAATCCCGCACACAATGAATTGACCGGCGGCAAGCTGTACCGCGTCCATCTTTTTGACAAACGCATCTATCAACAGCACATGAAACGTCCAGAAGACACCGCTTATTATCGTAAGCAAATCGCCCCTGTTGATGTTCGTAAAATTCACGCCGCCTATGACAAAGAAAAGTCCGGCAAAAGCGAGCGCCGCGCCCGCCCAAGTCTGTAAACCTGTTTTTTTTCCCAAGAAAATTCCAAAAACCGGTACAAGAACGACATAAATCCCGGATAAAAACCCGCTGTTGCCCGCCGTTGTCCAGAAAATCCCAATTTGTTGAAGGCTTGCGCCAATAAAAAGGCATATACCTGTTATTATGGGCGGAAAAATAGAAAACTTAGCCGCGCTCCCGCTTTTTTCCCCGCGAAGAGCTATCAACGGGAGTAGTATAAAACCGCCTAGCAAGAATCGAATACCATTGTAAGTGAACGGGCCTATGTAATCCATGCTGACCCGCTGCGCGGTGAATGCAAAGCCCCAGATGCAGGCTGTTAATCCCAAAAGAATATCAGCCCGTACTATTTTTTTATCCATGTTATATATTATCGCTTAAAAATGATAAAAAAAAACTAGGACGGCGCCGGCCGGCTTGCGGCTGTCCGCGATTACTAGGCGCGTGATATGTGAGCGTCTTTGATGCTGAACGAGGGGCACGCCTGTCCTGTGGAACTGAACACTTCGACGGAAGGCAGCGAGCGGCATTTTATACCAAACAGAGTACAAGAGCGCGGAAAAGCCGCGTCCCAGCTTACCTTGAAGAATTCGCATTTCAAACAATTCGGGATATTTGTATTGACAGCCATACTGTTTTTTTATGAAGCCCGCCGGCAGGCTGTCGATGCAGCTTGCCGGCGGGCTTCATACTATAAATTTACCTCGCGTTATAAACGGCAACGATTTGCGGCGGAGTTTTTGCCGCAAATTGCCTAAATACGCGCCCCGCCTTACGGCGGACGGTTCATTTCTCGGAAGGTTTTTCGAGCCACGGCATCATTGACCGAAGCTCCGCGCCGACTTTTTCTATGGGATGAGCCGCTTCAATCGCCCTCATCCGGTTAAAATGCGGACGGTTCACCACGTTTTCAGTTATCCAATCTTTGGCAAAACTGCCATCCTGAATGTCTTTTAATATCTTGCGCATCGCGTTCTTGGTGTCTTGAGTGATAACCTTGGGACCGCTGATATAATCGCCGTATTCGGCTGTGTCTGAAATAGAATAGCGCATATACGAAAGACCGCCGCGGTTTACTAGGTCGATGATCAGTTTCATCTCGTGCATCACCTCGAAATACGCGCTTTCAGGCTGATACCCGGCTTCCGTAAGAACCTCGTAGCCGCATTTCATGAGGGCGGAAACACCGCCGCACAAAACCGCCTGCTCGCCGAATAGGTCTGTCTCTGTTTCCTCTTTGAACGTAGTCTCCAGCACACCGGCGCGCGCCCCGCCTATCGCGGCGGCGTAAGCAAGACCAAGCCGTTTAGCGTCCCCTGTCGCGTCTTGATAAACGGCTATGAGGCAAGGCACCCCGGCGCCGGCTTTATATTGCTCGCGCACCGTGTGGCCGGGACCTTTGGGCGCTATCATCACTACATTTATGTCCGGCGGGGGAGTTATTTGCCCAAAGTGGATATTAAAACCGTGAGCAAAAGCTAGGGTTTTTCCCGCTTTAAGCGCGGGCTTTATTGATTCTTTGTAAAGATTCGCTTGTTTTTCATCATTGATCAGAATCATGATAAAATCCGCCGCCTCCGCCGCGTCCTTCGCCGTTTTAACGGTAAGCCCGGCCGCTTCCGCTTTCTTCCATGACTTGGAGCCTTCGTACAGTCCGACAATGACCTTTAGTCCAGATTCCTTCGCATTGAGGGCGTGCGCGTGCCCCTGCGAACCGTAGCCTATTATAGCGATAGTCTTGCCTTTAAGAACTCCAATATCGCAGTCTTTTTCATAATACATGATTGCCATGATTGCCTCCGAATATCTTTTTATAATACGCGCAAACGCTGTTTTTGTTAAGTCCGGCGCGTTAAATTAGCATCTTGAGCCTGTTCCAAAATCGGTTATTTTGGAACAGGCTCTTGCAGTTTTTCGCCCTACGGGCGCGTCATGATGACGACAAAACTGCGGTTTTTATAGGTTGCTGGACA
>JAIRZA010000042.1 GCA_031267475.1 Spirochaetaceae bacterium
GGACTAGCAACTCAAGGAGCAGGAATGAAGAAACTAATTCATTTTTCTTATACCCTTTTGTTTATCTCCGCCTTCGGCTGGGCAATAGACTCAGGCGCGGACTCCTACGGCGCCATAACCGACTACTTGGAAAGCATCTATGGAATTGACAACAACGCCGGCCTAACAGCCTTCCCAATACTCAACATACCATTAGGCGGACGCTCCGAAGGCATGGCGGGCGCTTATTCCGCAGTTGCGGACGATGTTTCGTTTATCGAATGGAACCCCGCCGGCTCTTCAATGCTGACCATATCTGAACTAGCGTTTTTCCACAACAACTGGATAGCCGACACTAAAATAGAAGCGCTGGTTTACGCGGCGCGTTTTAACAACATAGGAATAGGAGTAAGCGGGAAATGGCTTTACACCCCGTTCACTCAATACAGTTATTTTGGAGAAAGACAGTCAAAAGGCTACTATTCAGAAGCAGTCGCCGTGCTAAACGGCTCGTACAATTTATTACCCGGCTACTATTTTGGCGGAGTATCACTAGGAATCAACTTGAAAGCCGCGTTACGCTCCGTGCCGGACTATGCCGACGAAACAGGAGAAGTACACCCCGGATCCGGCAGCGAGCAGTCGGCGGTAGCGCTTATGGCGGACATTGGAGCGCTTACCCGTTTTAACCTATTCAAATTTTATAACTCCCGCGACCGCAATATGTCGGCCGCCCTTGTCATGCGGAACATCGGCGCTCCGGCGCTTGGCGACCCGCTGCCCACCGTTGTCGTCGCCGCATTCGCCTACCAGCCCATACGACCCGTGCTCGTGTCATTCGACCTGTCCATACCACTAAACATGGTAGACCTAGACCTGTCTGAAAAACCCTACTGGGCGGCCGGACTTTCAATAACCGCGACAACCTTTCTATCAATGCGAGCCGGACTTTTGATGAAAGCAGGCGGCATACGCGCGGTAATAGGCAGCGCCGTGGACCTTCAATATGTTAATTTTGACATAAACTACACCCTTGACTTACTCACCCAGATACAACCCCTGAACCGCGTGGCGCTTGGAGTCCGCTTTAACTTAGGGGACAACGAGCGAAAGTCGAATAGCGAACTAGTTGACGAATACTACCTAGCCGGCCTTGACGCATACTCTAAAGCCAACGATGCGGAGGCGCGCATATGCTTTGAAAAGGCTTTGGAAATAAACCCCCGATTTGAGCCGGCAAAAGAAGCGCTGGCAGCGCTTAACGAATACAGTAAATTGGACGAGCGCATCGACAAAATGCGCCGCCTTGATTATTAAGCAAACTCGTAAAACGCGCTGGTAATAGATATTCCCCGTAAAACAAGTTATACTCAAACATTATGGCGGATAAAAAAACAGTTTTCATTATGGGGCATAGAAACCCCGATACAGATTCAGTAGTATCAGCGGCGGCATACGCTCAGTTAAAAAAACTACTCGGCAAAGACGAGTATGTACCCATAAGAGGCGGCAAACTTTCGCCTCAAACTGAATACATCTTTGAACGCTTCGGCGTGCCAGTACCGCATTTTTTACCGGATATGATACCCAAAGTAGCCTACTACATGGACAGCGGCGTAAAACCCGTGAACGCCGGCGCGTCTCTGTGGAACGCAGTCGCCACAATGGAAGCCGCCAACACTAAAGTGCTGCCGGTCGTGAATTCCAACGGAGAATACAGCGCTCTTTTGAACTATAACGCCTTTGCCCACAATATCCTAAAAGTGCTTGATCCCGAAACCTCGACATTATTTTTAACGAATATCAGACTCATATCAGAGACGCTTTCAGCGCAGCAGGTTCTTACTTTCAATCAGGAAGAATTATTCAAGTGTGTAACAATCGTAGTCGCCGACTGCATAGAAACCTTCCGCAAGACGCTTTCATTACACACGCCGGAAAACGCGGTGGTCATAACCGGCGATCGTAAAGACGTTCAGGAATACAGCATAGAATCCGGCGTCCGCGCCCTCATACTTTCATCCGGGACGCAGATGACAAAAGAACTTCGTGAAAAATCTGAACAAAAAAATGTATCGGTGCTGATAAGCCCTTACCGTTCGGCGGAAACAGCCATGCTCGTAATGTACTCCGCCCCTGTTTCCGAAATGGCGGATACAGCGATAAAGCCCGTGCAGGCAAACGACACCATCCGGTATATCAGAGACTTTTTGCGCGAATCGGCAAACCGCACCCTGCCGGTAGTTGACGACAAGAACAAGCTGCTAGGCACTATTTCCGAAACAGATCTGCTGGCGGAGCCTAACGTGGAAGTCATTTTAGTTGACCATAACGAACTTTCTCAAGCGCTCGAAGGCGTTGAAAATTACGCGATACAAGAAGTTATCGACCATCACCGGCTGGGCAACTTAAGCACCAAAACACCCATCACCTTTATTAACCGTCCGGTGGGGGCGACTTGCACAATTATCGTTTCTTTATACCGTCAGGCGCGAGTACCCATCCCAAAACCTGTCGCGTCCATACTGCTTGCGGGAATCCTCGCCGATACACTGGTGCTAAAATCCGTAACGGTAACAGCCGAAGACCGCGACACGGCTGAATATCTTTCGAACATCACCAACCTTGATATTGACGCATTGGGGCGCGACATCATTGCCTCTGGAAACCGCCTTGGCGGACGCACGGCGCTGGAAATCATCAATCAAGATATGAAAGAGTATCAGGAAGGCAAATTCAAATTCACAGTGAGTCAGATTGAAGTTGAAGCAACAGAAGAGCTGTTGAAGCGCAGAAACGAAATCTTGGAAGAACTTGAAATCGAGCGGCGGACGCGGGACGCGCTTTTCTGCGCGTTGATGGTAACAGACGTTATAAAACTTACCAGCATATTGATAATCACCTGTAAGCCGGAATTCCTCCAAGTCTTGGAACTGCCGCGCAAAGAAGACAACGTATTTTCTTTACGCGGAATGGTCTCGCGCAAGAAACAGCTTGTCCCGCTTTTGGCGGAACAGATTCAACGCATGACGGAAAACTAAACCGCGCCGCCGCCACACTCCGCCTCAGTCATACCGCGGTACAAACAAGGGCGGCGGTCAGCCTAACACCGAACCGGTAAAATTCTGAGCGCCGTTCAAGAACGAGCGCCAGTCAAGCGGCTTGCGGGCGTGATATTGAAGCCGGCTCACGGCTAAAAGCCCGTCCCCCGTTTGGATAATGATTCCGGCGCCCTTGTCAACGCCAATCACCGCGCCGGCTGGATTAGGGTTTTCGGCGGTGAATGTACATTCGCCATTATATGGGGCTGCCTCAAGGATGTACAATTCCCCGCCCTTATGACGGGTATATGACAAGGGCCAAGGAGTATAGGCCCTGATGCAGGCGTCTATAACGCGGGCGCTTTTCCGCCAGTCTATGCGCCCGTCCTCACGCTCCAATTTGCCGCAAAACGTGGCATCCGCGTGATTCTGCGCTGTTTCCACGACACCGCCCGCCGCTAAAGCATGAAGCGTCCGAACAAGAATCGCCGCGCTTTTTTCCGCGACAACAGCGCTTAAAGACGCGCTTGTTTCTTTACCTGTCAGCGCTATAACCTCTTGCGCCAATATATTGCCGGAATCCAACTCCGCGGCTATCCGCTGTATGCTTATGCCTGTTTCGCGCTCTTGGTTCAAAATCGCGGCGCTTACCGGAGACGCGCCCCGGTACTTTGGCAGCAAGGACGGGTGGATGTTTACGCCGCCCATAGGAAATAATGCTAGGAATTCAGCCGGAAAGAGCGCTCCATACGCAAAAGAGACGAGCAGTTCCGCGCCAAGTTCCGCGGCGGATCGAAAACAAGCTTCGTCTATATTTTGATTCTTCAACACGGTAAACGTTTTTTTCCCCCGCGCCGCAATATCTCTCAATATCTCGTTTGCCGCCGCGCCAATGCCGGAAGGCGTACTGCCGCCGCGTCTGCCTTTGGCGGTGTCCGGGTTTGTCAAAACGCCGGCTAATTCGCAAAAATCGTTTTCGGCGTGGATACGCGCAAGCGCCTTTAATGACGGAACGGCAATCTCCGGCGTACCGGCAAACAATATTCTCATTTTTTGATTTTTTTGAGTCTTTCGTATTTGCTAAGCAGGCGCTCCCGTTTTAGCGCGGAAAGTTTATCTATGAACAGCGTCCCGTCAAGGTGGTCGTATTCGTGCTGAATTACACGCGCCAAAATTCCTTCCGCGTCCAGCGTGAACGGTTTGCCTTTTTCGCTCCATGCTTGTACACGTATGGTTTTAGGTCGTGTTATATGCGCCCAAACGCCCGGCATCGATAAACAGCCTTCTTCATAATCTGTCAATTCCCCGGATGTTTCAATTATTGAGGGATTGATGAATGCGCGCGGAATGTCTTTTCCTATTCGTGTTATGAAAAGCCGTTGTGGTATTCCAATCTGCGCCGCGGCGAGTCCGACTCCTTGATGTTTGTCTAAAAGTTCAAACATTCCGGCAAGCAGGGTCTCGATATCTTCGTTAATATCTTTGACCGGTGTTGATTTTTGCCTGAGCGTTTCATTATCTATCATAAGAATCTGCATATATCAATTATAATGTTTTGGCGGTAAAGCGTGAAGCGTCCGCAATAAAAACCGGCATGAAAATGAGCAAAAATGGCGGAGGCGCGTGAGAATCGAACTCACCAAGGACGTTTCCGCCCTTTTACGGATTTGAAGTCCGCAGTCGCCACCAGACGGCATTCACCTCCACAACTACTCAACTATAGTAGCAAACCGAATCACTATTGTCAAATCGAATCTAAATTCACGCAAACTCCGGAGCTTTTTTATTTTGCTTTAGGCGGAGGAGGAGGCGGGGGCG
>JAIRZA010000094.1 GCA_031267475.1 Spirochaetaceae bacterium
CCGGCGTTGAAATCACCGGTATTTGAATTCCATATCAATAACAATATAAGAACCGAACAGGGACTCGACACAGAACTCTTCATGCTGACCGGCAACGTCATACTCGCTGATTTCCGCGCGGTACGGGAACTAACAGCAAAATTAAACGCAAAACACGATCTGCGAAAACACCCGGAACAAGCAATAAGCGCCGGAAAACTTAACGCCATGGGCATCATTGACGAGATTTTGCATTACCTTGTAGGAAACTACCGCCGGAGGATAAAGCCGGATTTATTTGAAAACGCCCTTACGCGGCTTGAAACAACACTCGGCGCGGATAAAATCACATTTTTACTAGAAACCTTCTGTGAAACCTTTCCGCCAAAAGCAGTTTACGCCGGAAAAATTACAGTCAGCGACTATCTAAAAAACAGCGAAGCCGGCTTAAGCTGCCGTTCAATTGCGCTTGAAGAACTATTACTCCTCACCATTGCGAACCTGAATCCCGCCTTCAAGCCGTTTCTATTCCTGTTTGACGATTCGACGCTTGAAACAACCACCATATATAACAGAGCCGTGGAAGAACTGCGCCGCTACATCGCCGAATGTCCGGCTTTTGGACCGGGCGGACAAAACCTGTGGGATTTACTTCGAGCGCCCGCCATTGCCTGCCCTGACTCGCTCGAAGGACAACTCAGATGGATGCGCGAACATTGGGGCTTGCTGCTTTCAGACTTCATGACCCGCCTTCTTACCAGCTTTGATGTAATTAAAGAAGAAGAGAAACCACACTGGAACGGCTCGCCCGGACCCTCCGAAGTCTATAATTACAGCTACCAGCAAAACGAGTATGAAAAGTTCAGTCAAGATTTAGAGTGGATGCCGCGCACCGTGTTGATGGCGAAATCCGCGCTCGTATGGCTTTGGCAGCTTAGCAACAAATATGAACGCCCCATACACACACTCGACGCGATTCCGGACGAGGAACTCAATGAACTTGCGCGGCGCGGCTTCACCGGACTTTGGCTAATAGGCCTGTGGGAACGCAGCGCCGCCTCGCGGACAATAAAACAATGGAAAGGCAACCCGGAAGCGGCGGCGAGCGCCTACAGCCTTTACGATTATGACATAGCCAACGAACTCGGCGGCTGGGAGGCGCTCAACGAACTGCGGGAGCGTTGTATGCGGCGCGGAATACACCTTGGAAGCGACATGGTGCCAAACCATACCGGCATCGATTCAAAATGGATATTCGAGAATCCCGACCGCTTTATTCAACTTGACCGCCCGCCCTACCCGCAATATTGCTACAACAGCGGCAACCTCTCGACTCATCCTGATATAGTAGTACAGATTGAGGATCACTATTACGATAACTCGGACTGCGCCGTTGTTTTTCACCACTATGACAAACGCTCAGGCCGCCACCGGTATATCTATCACGGAAACGACGGCACGTCTATGCCGTGGAACGACACTGCCCAGATAGATTTTTTGAACAGCGAAGCGCGGGAAGCCGTCATACGCACAATAGTCGGTGTATGCAGGCAGTTTTCCATCGTCCGTTTTGACGCGGCGATGACACTGGCGAAACGCCATATACAGCGGCTTTGGTATCCGGAGCCGGGACACGGCGGCGATATAGCGAGCCGCGCCGAACACGCGATTTCGACAGAAGAATTCAACCGCCGAATCCCGCACGAATTCTGGCGCGAAGTTGTTGACCGCTGCGCGGCGGAAGCGCCTAACACCCTGTTGCTTGCGGAGGCTTTCTGGATGATGGAAGGCTACTTTGTACGCACACTGGGAATGCACCGGGTCTATAATTCGGCGTTCATGAATATGCTCAAAAAAGAAGAAAACCAAAAGTACCGCGATACAATAAAAAACACGCTCGCGTTCGACCCTGAAATACTGAAACGCTTTGTTAATTTTATGAACAATCCTGATGAAGAAACCGCTGTGGCGCAGTTCGGCAAGGGCGATAAGTATTTTGGAGTATGCACGCTGATGATTACAATGCCGGGACTTCCAATGTTCGGGCACGGTCAGATTGAAGGCTTTGAAGAAAAGTACGGCATGGAGTACCGCAGGGCTTACCGGGACGAAACTCCTGACGCCGGTCTAATTGAGCGGCACGAACGCGAAATATTTCCACTGATGAAACGGCGTATGCTCTTTTCCGGCAGCGCTGATTTTCGCCTTTTTGATCTGTGGACGGACGGCGGCGTGAATGAAAATGTTTTTGCGTATACAAACCGTTTTGGCGTGGATATGTCTTTTATTTTGTATAATAATTCGTACAACAACGCGGCGGGCTGGATAAACACAAGCTCTGTGGCCATTCCGCAAAAGAGCGGCGGTTTTCGGCAAGATAATCTTGCGCAATCCCTGTCGCTGCATAATGACGCGCATTACTTTGTCATTCTTCACGAAACGCGGCGCGGTTTGTATTTCATTCGTTCAAGCAAGGATCTTTTTGAACGAGGGCTTTTTGTGATGTTAAATGGTTACGAGGCTCAAGTTTATTTAGATATATACGAAGTGGAGGACGGCGATTTCTCGACATGGGCGCGCCTTCACGCGGAATTAAATGGTGCGGGTATGAAAAACCCTAAGGAGGCTTTGGAAGATATGTTATTAGATGATATTTTTAGACCATTCTGCGCGTTATTTACGCCGGAGCGGATTGAAGATGCACGGAAGGTTTTTTTAGGCGAAGCGGCAACGCCAAGCAAAGAAACATTGAGCGCGGTTGAGGCTTTTCTAGCGGCGGCAGGCGAATTTCGTAACGGAATCGAATACGACCCGTTCGCCGGCGATAAAAAGAACGCCGCGATGGACATTAAAGCGGCGCTTACCGCATGGGAAAAAACGATACTCGCTTACGCCAAATCTTTTAAAGACGCGAAAACACTTGCTGAAAAAAGCGGCTTTGCGACAGGTTTGCGCAGCGGACTGCTAAGCGGATTGCAGTTTAGCGCTTTTACATACGGGTACACGGTGCTTGAACTATGTTTGGCGATAGTGGGCTCGGGGGCTGTTGGAGCGGAAGCGGTAGTCTTATTTGAGTATTGGCATTTTGACCGTAAAATGCGTGAATGTTTTGAGTCGCTTTGGATAGACGGCGGCGCGGCATACCGGTTTATAGAAACCTCGAAATCTTTCATGCGGCGTCTTGCGCCGGGTAAAAACGGGATAAGAGCGGAGTGGACGCAGGACGCGGCTTCTTCAAGCGGCAAAAGCAGCTCAACGGCGCTTGAAATAATTCAGAACATACATAATTCCGAAGATTTCCGCCGTTTGCTTGGCGTGAATGAATGGGAGGGTATTGACTGGTTCAAAAAAGAAGCGTTTGAAGAAATCTTATTCTACGCATTGTCCATCTCGCTGGCGTACACGGATATAAACACCGCCGCCGCTCTTGAGCAGGAGTTTAACAACGCGGAGGCAAAATCCAGCTACCAGATGGGGCTTTTTATTAAAGCGCTAGGCGGAAAACCCGCGGGCTCTAAACCAGCCGCGAAAAAATCCACC
>JAIRZA010000119.1 GCA_031267475.1 Spirochaetaceae bacterium
TTTTGCTTCGTCCAACACGGGTCCGCGTATCTCGTAGCATACGTTATCCAGCTTTTCCGATTTTTTGAATACTCTCATGCTTTTTATATTAGCAATCCCTTTAACACCCCGCAACCCCCACCCGCCAGCCCGCCAGCGGGTTTCATATCCGCTACGCGGCGGCATACCGATAGATTTTCTACAGAAGGTGGAGTTTCGCTTCGCGAAACTCCGGAGCTGAACGCGCAGCGTTCAGCCCTACGCGGCGGCATACCGCAAGTCTCTCATATAATAAAGGCTTGGAGTTTCGCTCCGCGCCCGCCAGCGGGTTTCCATACGCTACGCGGCGAGTCGCTGGAGACCTGACGAGAGAGGTATGGAGTTTGCGCCCGCGCAACCGCCGAAGATGGCAGCACGAATAAAGACTACAAAATAACGATATTCAAAGAGGCGACGGGCGGAACCGATTCGGATTACAACGCGGCGGGCGGCGCAGTCAAAAAGCAAGAGATTGACAATCAAATGTACGAAATCCACACGTTCATAGTTAAACCGGATACGCCGTTGGGCGGGCAGGATTCTTCTGAGTTGACATTTACAACAATACCGGCGGGCGGCACGGTTGAAGTCCTTGTTGTAGCCGGAGGCGGAGGTGGCGGCGGAGTCCAAGTCGCGCAGCTTGTACTTCGCGGCGGCGGCGCTCACATCGCCGGTGCGTGGAACGACAGCGGTGGGAAAGCCGGCGGGGGCGGTGGTTATTTCTTCCCCGGCGCGGCAATGGCTGGTATTGCTCCTGAGGGAGCTTTGAATCTGGGCAATAGCGGCGGGGCTATATTCAGCAAGGCTTACAGCGGAAGCGGCGGGGACGGAGCGGCGGAGTCTGGCGCGGCGGTTACGAGTGAGAGATCTGGCGGCAACGGCGGCGCGGGCGCTCAATCCGCCATCGGCGGCGCCGGCGGCGCGGAAGACGTATATAACGCCGGCGTGCAATAAGGCGCGGGACAGGGAAATAACGGCGCGCCCAACACCGGAGACGGCGGCTCCGACGGCGGCGTTGTAGACGGTAAAGCCGGCGGCGGCAACGGCGGTTCGGGTATCGTTATCGTCCGCTGGCCCTTTGTTGTTGCCGGCGACTAAAACGGGCTCAACGCGGCTCAACGCGCATAGCGCGTTGAGTTCCGGAGTTTGCGCGGAGCGCAAACTCCAAGCCCTTGTTGTGGGAAGACTTGCGGGATGATAGCGCGGAGCGCATGGAAACTCGCTGGCGGGCGCAGAGCGAAACTCCACGCCCCTCGTCAAAGTTTCAGCGTATGTGGGGATACTACCGCGTAGCGGATGTGAAACCCGCTGGCGGGCGCGTAGCGGATGTGAAACCCGCTGGCGGGCGCGGAGCGCATGGAAACTCGCTGGCGGGCGCATAGCGGATAGAAGCCCGCTGGCGGGCGCGTAGCGGATAGAAGCCCACTGGCAGGCGCGGAGCGGATAGAAACCCGCCGGCAGTCGCGTATGCCAATCACTTTTATCAGAGCGAAGACGCAAAGTGAAGACGACTCGCGGGACGCCGCCGCGTAGCGGATGGAAGCCCACTGGTGGGTGTCAAGCCCCATAAATTGTATTCAGAAATATTGCCGCGGATTGGGCTACATTAAGACTTTCCATGTTGCCAGAGCCCGGTATACGCAGCAATGACGAACAACGCGCCTTTACCTCTTCCGGCAGCCCCGTCTCTTCGTTTCCCAAAACAAGCGCCACACCCGACGCCCGCTCCTTCATGAGAAGCGGCAAATCGCCTACACGGAGACGCGCGCGCGGATCAGTGCCAATTGTGAGCAACCTTTTAGAAGCGTCGCGCAAAAAAGACGCAGTCTTTTTTACAGATCTGGCAGTAATATGCTCCATCCCCCCTTCCGCCGCCCGGTACGCCGCCGTTGAAAGCCGCGGTGAAAGCTGGGCATCCTCTTGAAGCTCCGAAATTACAATAAAATGCACGTCAAAAAACGCGGCGGCGCGCGCGATTGCGCCTATATTCATGTCATTTCCAATAGAATGTAAAACAATACCAATTTTCGCTTCATTCGCCCACAATTCAAGATCATCGCGATTAAGCGGCTCTATCACCGCGTCTTCTATCATAGCGACAATCCCCTGATGATGCAGGTCTTTGCATACACGAAGCAATTCATCATCATCACAAATCTTATACGGCCGCTTCCGCTGCGCGAGCTGGCCGCATATATCTTTGAAAAGCGGCAGCCTGTCCTCGCGCAAGAAAAGCCGGTTTATTTTTTGCGGATTGTACTGCGCCGCGGCTTTCACCGTGTTCAAACCGCAAATTGCTAGTTCATTAACTAATTTATTATGCATGGTAACAAATCTAATACAATAAACACCACATTGACCATACCTGTTTGAATTCGCTAAAATATAATATGCGAAAGATTTTACTTGTTTTTTTGGTAAATATCTGCTTTTTGTCCTTTTTATACGGGCAGAGCAATGAGGACGACGGCGGCGATGTATATGACACGTCTGCGTCTGATACGCCTATTGAGCCTGACACGGAAGCGGAAAGCGCCGGGCAGAATGACGAAGAGTATTCCGCGGCGGCGGCTTCTTCCAAATTACCGTTGTGGATGACGAGCGAGGGCGCGACGCTTGATACCGGCAGGCGGGAATCTCGCAAGCGTTTTGAAATCGGAGTCGCGGATATTGCGATTTCAAATGTTTTGAACGGGGTTGATTTATTCAGTCTGCTTGGAGGAAGCGATAGCGACGGCGGCTTCAATCCCGAAAAAATGAACTCTCTTTCTGTTGATTTAGATGTTTTCGTAAATCCTTTGTACGCAAAATTCCCAATAAACGATACTTTTACTCTGGATGTTTTTACCGGCGCGGATGTTGCTGTACGGATGAATTTACCGGAAAAAACGCTCAAAGCTCTGAAAGATATAAAAAATCTTGCGGAAAACCAAGATATTAGCGACCTTCAAAATTATGTAGCTAATTTGCAAAAGATAGACAGCGGAATATCAGCCGGCGCGGGCGTTTTTGTGGAGCTCGGCGCGGGCGGCGCTAAAACTTTGATGAACGGGCGGCTTTGGGTGCGTGTCGCGCCTTCGCTGTACTTCACTATGCTGTATATGAAGCATAGCAAGATTTCATTGAAGGGGTATAGCAACAATAACAATGAGTTCGGACTTGAGGGCGAGGGCGCGATGCATTTGTACTCCGCCTGGGATTTGGACTCCGGCGGGAGCGATAATCCATTTAGCAGTCCGGGCCTCGATTTTACGCTGGAAGCGCTTTACGCTGTCTGGCCTGTTCTTGACGCTGGTTTATCGGTTTCACATATACCGCTTATTCCTTCAACGTTGAAGCATAGGATGACGATAGATGGTTCAGGTTTGTCTATGTATGTTGATACCAACGATCCTGACTCGCTTATGAAATTTAATATGCCGGACCTTGATAATATGATGTCGGGCGGAGACGGCGAAAGCAAGACTGTTTCTCGTCCGGCGCGTTTTGATTTTTATGCCTTTGTTAAGCCTTTCAAATCGCCTGTGTTTATTATTCGCCCGTGTATCGGCGCTACGGTAAATACCGTTTTTAGCGATACGGCTTTGTTTAACTGGGGTTTGAAATTTCAATACAACGCGCCAAGAATTTTTTCCGCTTTTGTTAGCTCTGGTTTAACCGAGGGTGTCTGGGAACAGAGGGTTGGCATCTCGCTTGACGCGCGCGCTATAGAGTTGTCTTTGAGCGCGGGGCTCGCGGGGTCGTCTTTTGCCGAAAGCTGGGGCGGCAAGGGTTACGCTGTCGCAGTTGGTCTAAAAACAGGTTTTTAACGGGTCGCGCCGCGTGGTCTCTCTCTCTGTCCGCGCGGCTTCCGCCCTCTCTTTATGCGTGGATAAGAGTGCCTGTGTAAGCGCCGCCGCAAAGTATGCGGCGGAGGTTTTCCAAATCACGTCCCGCGGCGCATATTACGTTAATGCCGGCTTCCTCCGCGGCGCGGCTTGCTATTGGGTCAAATGGTACGTTCCTTCCCGGGGTCCACTCATCGCCGGTTATGCCGCGGAAGTCTTTCCAATTTATGCTGTCAATGGGTTTTGCGTGTGGATCGAGTTTCGGATCGGCGGTGTAAACTTTTTCAATGTTTGACAGGTTGACGACTGTTTTCGCCCCAAAGCGTATGGCGAGTAATACCGCGTCGTTATCGGAGGAAAATCCGGGTTTCCAGCCGGCGGCTAGTAGTATTCGTCCGCTAAAGAGTTGTCCTTCCGCGCATTTCGCGCTTGGGTCTGTAACTACTTCGTCTTTGCAGTAGTCGCCAAAAAGCGCCTTTACTAGTTGGGCGTTCAGACGTGTCGCCATTATGCCTATCCAATCCGCCTCCTCGTTGTTTATGGGGTTGTCTAGGGTTGCGCTTATGTTGTGGTACGCCGCCTGCCAAGCGCGCGCCGGGCCGCCGCCGCCTGCTACTATGATGAAGCGCTGGTCTGCGTTTTCGTTCAGTAGTTCTTTTATTAATGCCACGAATTTTGCAAGGTAACATTCGTCAACTTTATCCGGCGCTGCTATGGAGCCGCCGAGAGAAATGATGTTTGTCATGGTGTTGTTGTGTCTTGCATATTGTGGTTTATTCTTTTACAACGATTTTTCGTGTAACAAAATCGCTTTTTAAGCAGCGTGTGCAAATTTTAAGCGTTATTGTAGCGCCTTCAATTTCGGTTTTTATCTTTTTTATGTTGGGTCTCCACGTTCTTCGTGTATGGTTTTTGGCGTGGCTTACTTTGTTGCCGGTGATTGTGTGCTTCCCGCAAATATCGCAAGTGCGTGACATGATT
>JAIRZA010000137.1 GCA_031267475.1 Spirochaetaceae bacterium
ACCCGGCTCTTTCACGGGGCTTAGGATAGGTTTTGCCGCGGTAAAAGGTCTCGCGCTTGCGCTAGGGCGGCGTATAATTTCTGTGCCCGCGCTTGACTGCGTCGCATACCGGTTTGTACGCAGCCCGTTCCTTTGTGTTCCTGTTCTGGACGCTAAACAAAGCCGTTTTTTTTCCGCCCTGTATCGCGGCGGGCGGTGTCTGACTGATTTTATGGATTGTACGGCGGAAGATCTTGCGCGGCGTATAAATGAAAATTTGGACGACGCCCGGTCCGCGCCTCGGATAATGATTCTTTGCGGCGGCGGCGCGGAGCTTGCCCGTGCCGCGCTTTCAGGATTTTTACCGGATACTGATATTTTAGTTGATGATTCACGCGGCGGCAGGGCGCTTCTGCTATTGCAATACATTAAAGAATACGGTATGTTGGATTGTATTGAGGAGGATGCGCGGCTTTCCGCTCCGTTATATATTCGTAAAAGCGATGCGGAAATCAAACGGGCGGCGGATAAATAAACGCGCTAGTGTTTATTATTAGGATTGTTCTGAAACTACGATTCCAAGACAATTCCCTCGTTAAGAAACGATTTGCTGCGGCGGGCAATATGCTTTTCGCGCATATTCATTATAAAAAGTAGGAAAGAAAATATGATAGATTCAAAGATGAGCCCTGCCGGTGAAAACGGCAGGGCGGGCGTTTTGTCCACTGATATGGAAACAGCGGGACAGGTTGATGCTTCTTCTTCAGCGGGGCAAAATCACGCTAAGCACATGATGCAGACGTTACGGCATCCTATTGTACATTCGCAGGCTGCCGCTCGCCAGGGCGCGGCTTCGCCGCCGCAGTTTTCACAATCACAAATGCCGGCGATGGCGATGTTTCATTCCAGCGTATTTCCTGTACTTTGCATCAATAATGATTTTAGGATTATTCATTCAAATCCATCCAGTCGTAAATTTTTTACCGGACTTTTTACGCTTGAAGGGAATTTGTTTTTTGATGTTTTTGGCAAGTATTTTCAAATCGAAGATGTTAAAGCTATACGCTCTGCTGTTCTAAAAGGCGAGAATGGTTTTTCGTGGCGCGGGGTCGCCCACATAAAATCGCGGGAGCGCCCGACTGTTTTTACCCGCGTCTACATTTTCCCCGCGCAGGTAGATGTGAAATATCCTGTAGATTTTACCGTCATGTTTGACGATGTTACCGAAGAAAATAAGCGCTTGTTGCGCAGCGTATTTATTAGTTTGCTTGAGGCTTCAAAGTTGAAAGATAATGATACGGGTATGCACATAAGCCGTGTGAATTATTATTCCGAAGTTTTGGCGAAAACCCTGTTTAACCGCCCCGGTTATGACGCTGTTGACGCGGAATTCATTGACAACATTGGCTTTCTGGCCTCTATGCACGATGTTGGAAAAATTGGAACGCCGGACGATGTTCTAAATAAAGAAGGTCCGCTGTCGGATTGGGAATGGACGATAATGAAAGAGCATACAAAGAACGGCGCGTTCATACTTTCAACTTATCCGAATCCTATGGCTAAGGAAATCGCGCTGTCTCATCATGAAAAATGGAACGGCAAGGGTTATCCGTTTCAAATAGAGGGAAACATGATTCCGCTTTCCGCCCGTATTGTCGCTATCGCCGATGTATATGACGCGCTTCGCATGAAGCGCAGCTATAAAAGCGCGCTGACGCATGATGTGGCTGTTGAAAAAATAGTCGAGGGAAGAGGCACGCATTTTGACCCGGCGCTCGCCGATATTTTTGTAAGTATAGCCGGCAAATTCAACGAGATATACGAGAGCAATAAAGACTAACATGGCGGGGGGAGGGGAGGGGGCTAACCGGTATATATGGGCGGATAAATCATTCCGGCAATATAAGCTGGTAATATAGCTCGCTTCCTGAAGATGCGGAATCCGGCGTGTTTTCACCGTTGAGCGTGTCGAACGGCAGTCCGCCGCGAAAAAGCTCCGAATCTATTTTTTCGCTTGCGGTTTTGCTTATCAGCGCCGCCGCCTTGTTTCGCCGCGCTACCGTTGAAAGTACACGCGAGCGGAAAACAGCGCTTCCCGCCGCGCCGTACCTTGTCAGCGGCGTGTAACTGAATACACATTCGCCGTAGTCTATTCCGGCGTACAATTCCTCGGCGGAAGACGCTTTCTTGAATAGCGTTTTTACGGCTTTTACCGCGCTGTTTACAGGATTCATTTCTGGTTTTGCCGCGCCCCGCGGGAGTTTTTGCGCTTTTTGTATTTTTTGCGCGACAAGACGTTCCAGCGGCGATCCAAACGCCGCGCTTACAGTTTCTCTATCGCAGGAGATTATTACAGCGCCCGCCTTTATAAAAGCAGGGCATATTTCGTTATGGAATTTTTTTAACAGAGCCGCGGATTTTTGCGCGTCCGGCCCGTTCTCGGCTACGGCAATATCCGGACGGCGTATTGTTACTATGGCGGCTTCGGCGCTTGTTTCTTTTTCGAGTATTGCGCCGCTTCGTATTATTTCTTTAATGTATGTTTCAGGGGCGATTGCGCCGCAGATATGGTAAAGTTG
>JAIRZA010000171.1 GCA_031267475.1 Spirochaetaceae bacterium
ATTAGTTCAGTATATCACAAAAAAAAAATTTGTCAAGCGATTTGTTCGTACTTACCAGCAATTCTCATTTTAACCTGAGAATTAACCAAAACAGACCAAGGGTCTGCCCTCACGAACCACACAAACAAATCCGATAGCTAAGGGTTATTGAGCGGCTGCCGGGCTAAAACTGGGATTGTTGATTAATTTTCATGCTTTCCCAAAAGCGGAAATCATCTGAATTGTCCGTTAAACTGCCTTCGGTAATACCGAAGGCGCCACCGCCGCGGCGTTAGTTGTTAGTGTCGTTGGTGTGGACAGACCTCTGGTCTGTCGTGGTTAATCTAAAATGAGAATTGCTGCAAACCCTTGCTTAAAATCGCGTTAGTGCGGCGCTGATTAACTTGGCAGTTAATCAGCGCCGCCTTATTATTTTTTTCGAAAGCGGTCAAAGTTTATCCGCAAGCGCGGTTCGTCATTGTTTATACATTATTTCAACATCGTCGTAATCATAAGCATCGTCAAAAAACCATTTTACTTTTGTCCCGTTTTGATTTATCTGCGCCCGTCTTTTTTTCACTTCATCCAGTGTTATATTCCGCGTTATCTTAGAAGAATACGCCGCGGAGTACGCTTTGTCGTCGAATATAGGAGCGGAAATAGCTGGATCTTCTTTGGGATAGTTGCTGATTTTGCTTTTTATATCGTCCCAATGGCTGGCAATATTATTGCCGGAGAAAGTCAGAGTAAAATCTAATGAAAGGACTGCGGTTCCCATGCCGGCGCTGATGGTAATTGACGCATCGGAATCATAGGTTGCTATAATTTTATCGTAGCCGTACCCCCAGTCTTCTGTACTCAAATCACCCGGAAAATTCCATGTTCCGTCTAATTGCGACAAACTTGTAACGGCGGACCAAGCATCCGCGCCGCCGTTGTTGTTTCCGCCGGAGTTTCCGCCGCCGCTGTTTCCCCCGGAATTGCCGCCGTCTGCTTTATACAGGATTATTTCATCCGGTACAAACATCCTTATTTTTGTCCCGCTCTGGTTTACCTCTCCGCTTTTCAGCCCGTCCAGACCTAGCGAGGATGTCCGCCTTGATATTGCGGAGTAAGCGCTATTATCTAATATGGCGCCGGGGTACGCGGCTTTGATTCCGTCCGCCAGACCGGACCATTTGGCGGCTATATTATCGCCGTAAAAGGTGAGTGTGATTTCATCTGATACAGTTACGGTCCCTGTTCCGGCGCTAACAGTCATGAGCATTTGACGGACCTTGTTTTCTGTAATGCCCGGCTCTGGTTGAAGCACTGATTTTTCCGCGCCGCTCCATGTTCCGTCTACTTGGAACAAATTTCTAATAGCAATGTAATTGTCCTCTTTCCCGATGCCTATATGCTCGCAGCTGACTGCGGCCGTTACAAACGCCGGTACAAGCGCCAACAGTTTTAATAAGTCTGGTTTCTTCATAAATCATCTCCTGTGTGTTATTATGCCCGCCGGCGCTGATAAACAGCCCGTTCGCGGCCCGGCTTTTTTTGCGCGCAGCGTTTTTTTAGGGGGGGGGGGGGGCCGGCGGGCTGATAGACAAGACTGTCATACTGGAAATCTACCGCTAAACGGCTGGGAAATCAAGAAAATGTTCCAAAAATTTCTGATTTCCTGCTAAATATGGGAAAATCATCCTAAATTTTTGTCTAAAACCCATATACGGCGTCATAGGCAAAATTATTATGGGGCGCGAACATGGGTTTGACTTTTAGAAGAATATAGTTTAATCTTTTTAAGATGAGCTTGTTTATAATAAACAGGGGAGAATAAGTGATAAAACGTGATTTTCCGAAGATTCATTTTTATGATCAGGATTTTGTTGATATATATGATAAGACATGGGCGTGGATCCAAGATTGTTGGGATAGAAACTATGATAATTCAGCAATAAAAGGGAAGTTTTTTTCTTATCAGGGTAGTCCGTATGTAACCCAGACGGACGCGATATATTCGTCTTTTTTTTTAGTATACTCGAACAGGATTTATCAAGCCAGCCCCACGCTCGACCTATTTTATGAGCGGCAAGAGCCGGACGGCGCTATACGCTCAGCCTACGACATTAAAACCGGCGCGGCGCTGCTTCACGAAGACAATCCTGAAAGCGTGGGCATACCGGTTTTTTCATGGGCGGAACACAATTTATACCACAAAACCGCGAATAAAAAAAGGATCAAGGAAGTCCTGCCAATACTTGACAGATACACTTCGTGGATAGATTCGGTATTTAAGCGTCCGAACGGGCTGTATCAAGCGCCGCTCGCGGCTACAGGTATGTTCAACTCACCGCGGGAGGGCTGCGCCTTTCCAGTTGATTTTAACGCGATGATGGCCATAAACGTGCTCTATCTTTCCGCCTTGGCTGACATTTTGAATGATAAAGAGGCGAGTTTTAAGTACAAGAAACAATATTTTTCATTAAAAACACGAATTAACAGCCTAATGTGGGATAATGACGATGGTTTTTATTACGATATTGACGAAAATGAAAAGAAAATACCCGTAAAGACAATCGCCGGTTACTGGACGCTGCTGGCTGAAATACCCAACGACGACAAAGCCGAGCGCATCATCGAAAAATTGCAGAATCCCGCGTTTTTTGGCTCGGCTCATCCATTCCCATCCCTTGCCGTGAATGAAAAAGCCTTCTCGGAATCGGGCGAAGGGTATCGCGGCTCTGTGTTCCCGCACCTTACTTTTGTAGTCATCAAAGGGCTGGAGCGGTATCAGCGCTGGGAATTGGCGCGGGAATGCGCGATACGGCATCTATACTTTATGCTCGATTCGATGAGTCCGGACGGCAATCACCAAAAGGGCAACCTGTGGGAGGCCTATCTGCCGCTAAAAGAGGGTCCCGCGCTGCCTCCGGCTGACACAACGTTCTGCCCGCCGCTTTTTCCGCGTCCGCAATTTTTAAGCTATGACGCGCTTTCCACAATCTGCCTAATGGTGGAAAACACGGTGGGGCTCTTAATATCCTTGCCGCGCAAGACGGTTGACTGGATCATCCCAAACCTTGAAATAATGGGGATAGAAAACCTGTCGCTTAAAAAAAATATGATAAAGATTCTGTCCAATAAATCCGGACGCGGCTGGGAAATACACATGGAAAGCGAAAAACTTTACTATTTTACAATCAACATACTAGGGAAAAAGAAAAAAACTCTCCCAATACCGTCGGGCAAATGTTCAATGTTGATAGATAAACTATAGGTGATGATGAACAGCGCTCTTTTAACCCTCAAGGAACGAGGTTTTGTAGCCCAGTGCAGCGATATTGAGGCGCTGTCGGCTTTGATGGACAGCGGCGGTCTGACTTTTTATGTGGGCTGCGATCCAACCGGCTCAAGCCTGCACATAGGACACATGGTGCCGTTTTTCGCGTTTAGACACCTGCGCGAAGCGGGGCATCACGGCATCGCGCTAATAGGCGGCGGCACGGCGCGGATTGGCGATCCTTCCGGCAAAACGGAGTTGCGCAAGATGCTTTCCTACGAACAGCTTGACAGCAACGCCGCCGCGATTCAGGGGCAGCTAGACCGCTTTTTGGGTGGTTTTGACAATAAAACAGCAATTTGCGCGAACAACAAGGATTGGCTCGCGGGGCTCAACTACATTGATTTTTTGCGGGAGATAGGGCGGCATTTTTCGGTAAACCGTATGCTGAGTTTTGAAGCGTACCGCCTGCGCATGGAAACCGGCTTGTCGTTCATCGAGTTCAACTATCAACTCTTGCAAAGCTACGATTTTTTGGAACTGTACAGGCGCTACGGCTGCCGCTTGCAGATTGGCGGGGACGACCAGTGGGGCAACATCGTGGCCGGCATGGAGCTGATAAGGCGCATAGAAGGGAAAGCGTCCGGTGTTTCAGATACAGCCTTCGCCCTGACATTTCCGCTGGTAACAACGAGCGACGGCAAAAAAATGGGAAAGACAGAGAAAGGCGCGATTTTCCTTGATCCGGCGCTTACAACGCCGTATAACTTTTTTCAATACTGGCGCAATGTTCAAGACGCCGACCTTAAACGTTTCCTGCTTATGTTCACATTTCTGCCGGCAGCCGAGTGCGAGAACCTTTGCGCCGGGGAGCCTAACGCCGCCAAAGAGAGGCTTGCGTGGGAGGTTACCGCGCTGATACACGGTAATGACGAGGCTGATAAAGCGCTTTCCGGGGCGCGCGCCGCATTCGGGACTGCCGTCGGCGGCGACAATTCGGCGATTCCATCGAAAAACTTTCCGGCTTCGCGTTTCGAAACGGGGCTGAATGTGGTTGATTTGTTCACAGAGACCGGACTCTGCGCCACAAAGAGCGAGGCGCGCCGCCTTGTGCAGCAAGGGGGCGCGTTTGTAGCAAATCCCGAAGGGCTGCTTACAGCCGTGAATGATGTAAAAACATTGATTAGCGCGCGCGACTTTACAAACGGCGAGCTTATTTTGCGCTGCGGTAAAAAGCGCTTTTGCCGTGTAGCGCTGGTTTGAGGCTCAAAATTGAATTTCAAAACTGAGCCTCAAAGCTGAGATTCAGACATTTTGCTTGTCGCGCTCGTTTCGCGGACGCGCGAAATCGACAGTCTGGACATAAGTTTTGCGATACTGGCTGGGAGACAGTCCGGTGCATTTTTTGAATACACGCGAAAAATGGAACTGATTTTTGAAACCGAACCATTCCGATATTTCTTCAATAGTTTGGGGCGTTGATATTAAAAGGCCGGTGGCTCCTTCGATTTTAAGACGCATTATGTACTGGTGGGGCGACATTTTAACTTCGCGGCGGAATACTCTGATAAAATGCCCCATAGAAATACCAACGATACGCGCCATCTCGTCAACGCCGAGCGCTTCGCACACGTTTACCTGCATGATAGCAAGCGCTTTTGTTACTTGAACATGGTTTGTCCGGCGCGTTTTTCCGGTTGGCGGCTGTTCCTTTTGCTCCAGCAGAGGAGAATTCGCCTCTATAGGGAAAAGCCGGAAAAGCACACTTATCAGCAGATGTTCCGCGGAGATTTTTAGGCTGGGTTCCCCGGAATTAAACATTTCCGTAATTTCTTCACACTGAATTCGCAGCAGCCGGTTGTTTATGTTTACAACATTGCGGTTTTTTGACAACATAGACGCAATGAGTTTATCCGTTTCGTTCCCGGTTTCGTCCAGTTTGAACAGCAAGGCGTAATAACTAACCGGGCGCTTCTTGGCATCGGGGATTATCGAATGAAATTCCAGCGGCGAAACTGTAAGAAGGCGGCCGGATGTGATGACGCTGCATGATTTTCCGCATAAAAATGTGCCGTCTCCGTTAACAAAAAAATGGATTTCGTACTCGTTGCAACTGTGCGCGTGGTAGCGTCCGTGCCATGCGACTCGCTCGTGTCCAACGAGGTGGTAGACAAAAACAGCATCTAGCAATTTCATTGTTTTAGTATACAAAAAAAAACAAAAAATGTCAATTTTAGATATAAACTGTCAAGAATAGTCATTCCAAATAATTAGAATACAGTAAATAATTATAAAGCCGTATATGCGGCAAATATCTTTTGTCTGAAAATTATAAAAATCAGACAATCAGCTATGAGGGAGATTTCAGTGATGAAAAAAATTCTGGCAGTGGTATGTATGGCGGCCCTGGCGCTGTCTGCTTGTAAGAGCAAGGACAATGGGAAATTGGTCATAGGTTTTAACAACTATAGCAAGGGGATTTATTCGCTTGACATACTTGAAAAAGGCTTTTTGGCTACTTGCGAAGCTCTGGATGTGGAGCCCATGGTCGTAAACGACGAGGGCAAAGTAGAGAATTCTTCAGTAAATGTGGATAA
>JAIRZA010000177.1 GCA_031267475.1 Spirochaetaceae bacterium
GGCTCTTGCAGTTTTTCGCCCTACGGGCGCGTCATGATGACGACAAAACTGCGGTTTTTATAGGTTGCTGGACAAGCTTTGCTTGTCTCCCCAAAAACTGAAGTTTTGGAACAGCCTCACGTATCAAACTTATTTTTCAAAATTAGACTATTATTTTAATTATCGGCATTATCAGCATGGAACTTGAAAGATATTTTTAAGCGGTTTTACGGCGCGTCCGCGGCAGCGCTATCCTGTACAATAAAACCTTTTTCACCAAGTATTTCCGCCTTAACCGAAAACACCTCGCGGAAAAAAGTTTCGGTAAATACCTCGCGCGGGCTTCCTGAAGCAACGATTCCGCCATGCGACATAGCCGCCACCCGGCTCGAAAACCGGTAAGCCGTATATAAATCATGATGAACGCCGATAACGGCCGAGCGTCCTAAACTAGCGCGGCTGGAAAGCAGCTTCATCATGTCGATACGCGCCGCTATGTCTAAAGCGCTCATCGCCTCGTCGAGCAGCAGCACTCCGCCCGGAACATCCGCGCCAGCGCCGCCCGAACCGGCGCTTTCTATTTGGAGTACGGCGCGGGTAATGATAACCTTCTGCCTCTCGCCGCCGGATAAATCCATTATATTCTTTTCCGCAAAACGCCAAACGCCCGTCTCGCGCATCAGCGACTCCGCAAGCTCAATGTCGTCTTCGCTTGTAAACGCAAGTCGCGACCGGTTTGGATACAGCGCCATCAACACTACTTCCAGACAGCTAAACGGAAAATCGGCCTGTATGTCCTGCGGTACAAAACTGAGCCGCCGCGCGCGTTCAAGCGGCGGCATGGACGCAATGTCCTTGCCGCCAAGCATGACGCGTCCGGACGCCGGAGGCAGGCAGCCTGCGAGTATTCGGAACAGTGTGCTTTTACCGCTGCCGTTGGGACCCACCAGCGAGACGTGCTCCCCGGCCTCCGCCTGAAACGAAACGTCCTCAAGTATAGGTTTTTGTCCGCGGTAGGCAAAATATATGTTTTCGGCTCTGATTAATACGTGGTTTGATGGTGTTGATTCGGTTTCCATGATAACAAACCGCCCCGGCGGGCTATTCCCGCGCGGCGCCGTTTCGCCTAATAAAAATATAGATGAAGAACGGCCCGCCCAGCAGTGTCGTAAGCGCTCCGACCGGAGTTTCGCCTGTTCCAACAAGGCGGACCGCGTCATCGGCCAGTATGAGCAGCAGCGCTCCCGCCAGCGCGGCGAGCGGCAGCAGCAGCCTGTTATCGGAGCTGACGGAAAATCGCAGCAGGTGGGGTACAATCAGTCCGACAAAACCTATTATGCCGCAGACGGAAACCGAACAGGCTGTAATCACCGACCCAAGCAGCAGATAGAGCAGGCGGGCGCGTTTTGCGTTTACTCCAAGCGATTCCGCGCTGCGAAGGCCTAGGCTTAGCAGGTTCAGGTCGCGCGAAAACGCAAACGCGATGACGAGCGCCGCGCTTATGGACGGCGCGAGCAACAACACATCATTCCATGAGCGCCCGGAAAGGCTGCCCATGAGCCAGAATACTATCGCGCCGACATTCTCGCCGGAGGCTGTTTTGATGAAGCTTACGCCTGCTTGAAGTATCGCGCTTAAAATTATTCCGGCCATAATCAGATTTGATTTTACGAGACCCGCGCCGCGATTCGCGATAGCAAGGACGGCGGCCAGGGTAAGAGCGGCAAACGCAAGAGCGAAGAGAGGCGCGGGGAGTGTAAGGGACATTATCATGTTCAAGAAAATCGCAAGCGTAGCGCCGAAAGCCGCGCCTGTCGATATGCCGAGTGTGTACGGGTCGGCGAGCGGGTTTTGAAGTATGGCTTGAAATATCACGCCTGAGGCCGCGAGAGCCGCGCCGGCGAGCGCCGCGCATAGTATGCGCGGAAGCCGCAGGTCAAAAACGATGGAAATATTGCCGCCGCTTATTCCGCGAAGGAAATCCTCGCCGCCGGACAGTTTCCCAAGCAAAATTCGCGCCACGTCTCCAGCCGGAATGCGCATAGCTCCGAGTCCGGCCGAAAACAGCAAGGCGAGCGGCAACATGATGCAGAGCAGCGCGATTATTGACAGCCGCGTTTTTCGTTTCGCTATGAAAGCGCGTGTAATGTTATTCAAGGGCTTCCGGTTCATCGAATTCATCGGGGTACAGAAAGTGTGCAATAGTTTTTACGCCGTGTAAATATCTAAAAACAGGAGACGAAATTATTTTTTCATCAATGAATAAAACCTTGCCGCCGCGTATTGCTTTTATTGTTGAAAATCCCGGGCGTTTACGCAGCGCGTCTATAGAATTTGACGGATTCATCGCGCCGGTTTGAATGATGTAAGCGTCAATGTTTTCGGCCTGCGACAACAGTTTTTCCGCCCCGTATGGCGCGATTGAAGAAAGTTGATTCACCGGCTTTGCGTCCCGCGCTATATTTACGCCGCCGGAAATTTCTATCGCAAGGATTGGCAGGCTTTCAGGGGACGCGGTGCGTGTCTCGCGTTCGGTGGTTTCAAAAAAAACATTCAATTTATTTTTTATTTCCGCGCTTTTGGCTTCAATGTTTTGCAGTCTGGTGTGGAATTCGTTTAATTTTTGTTCCGCGTCCGCGCCCGCAAGCAGCGCCAAGCGTCTAATATAGTCGTCAAAGTCTTTCAAACTTTCAGGATACAGCGAGATAACGGGTATGCCCGCGTTTTCCAGAGCCGATATATATGCCGGATTGCGCCTGCGTATGAACGGGCGTATCAAAACGAGATCGGGCGAGGCCGCGATAACGTATTCAGGGTCTCCTGTATATTCAAAAACAGGCAGTTCTTTTGCCGGCGCGGGGTAATTGCACGTTGAATGTCCTCCAATAAGGCTTGCGCCCGCGCCAAGCGCGAACAGGTTCTCTGTATGAGCTGAATAAAAGGATATGATACGCGCAAAGGGTTTATCAAAACTTATTGTGTTTCCTTCGTCGTCGGTAACACTGACGCTGTCGATGGCGGCGCCGGTGTTGTCATCGACGGGGCGGCCGCCGGATGGCGCGCTATCTAGCGGTCCTCCCGGCGCGTTCAAATTTTCCGGCGTATTCCGCCCAAAGCATGATGAAAGGCAGAGTACGCAGGCTAAAATACGCGGAAACTTTTTCATTTTACCGCATCGCTCACATGGCGGACGAATATTTGTTGAACGCCTTTGTATTGTCCCAATCCTTTAAGAATTGTGGTAACGGAAAAGCCTTTGTCTTGTAAAATGCTCTTCCATGAGTCTTCTTCATCGCTCGCCATGTCGTTTGTCGCGTGGTCGCCCGCGACTATCATCAAAGGCAGCAGTGTAAGTTTCTTTACGCCAAGCGCGTTTGCTTGATTTATTACATCGTCCAAACTGGGTTCGGCCTCAACTGTGCCTATCAAATAATTTTTATAGCCTTGGCTTAAAAGTTTCTGCTCAAGTATCTCGTAATCCTGATTTGATTCGGCTTCCGTGCCGTGTCCCATGTATACTACGGCGCTGTCAGGCGCATTATACTGGCTGGTTTCACTGATTATCGCTTTAATGAGATCGTTGTAATCACCATCTGACGAAAGCAGTGGTTTACCGTAGCGCACGCTTTTGAACTTGTCTTCGAATGGTTTTACCGCGTCAAGCATTTCGTGGTATTCTATGCCGTCCATCAAGTGTGTGGGTTGAACTACTAGGTCTTTCACGCCGTCTTTTACGAGGCTGCGCATGGCTTCGGTTACATTGTTGATTTTTTCGCCCTCGCGTTTTTTTATCACATCGATAATTATCTGGCTCGTAAACGCGCGGCGGACTTCATAATCCGGGTAGGCCGCCGCAAGCGCGTTCTCTATCGCCCCTATTGTAAGGGCGCGGCTTTCATTAAAGCTCGTGCCAAAGCTGACGACGAGCAAAACTGGTTTGCCGGATTTTTTTTCCGGCGAACTTGTACATGATGATAATGCGATGAGCATTATAACAATTGTTATAAATGCGTGGTTAAGAAAACTTTTCATAAAATAGCTCCCGCCGGTTGGTTATAAACCGGCATAAATTTAAGGTTGTTGTTTCATATTGAAACAGTTTCTCCTAAGTAAAAATTATTCCGGCGCTTCCGCGTCATGGCGCGTTTCGCGGCGGCGGTTGTGAGTTGCGGGCGGGAGAAGAATCGCCTGCAATCACAGTTCCGCCGCCGCGTTATACGGGGGGCCCTGGCTGTTATAGCCTCGTGAAATAAAAAAGCCGCGGTGCATACCGCGGCTTTGTATAAATGAAGGCGTACTAAATATACGATACATCATTTCATTTTCTCCGGTAAGCGCAAAGAAAAATGATAGCACAGACTATCGAGGCGTCTCCAAACAGAAATAGGTTAGAGACATCCTTGACTTATACGCGGCAGACTTATACATCCGCCAGCTTCAATCTGTGCTTTGGTACCCCGGCTATGACGGTAACGCGCTTGCGAGGGAATTCCACCCTTCTTCCCCAAACATCTAATATCTTATTTTTAATGATTATTTTTGTCAAGGCATTTTTTATCAGCTGTCGCCGCGCAATAGAAATGTCGCATCAGGCGACACCGGACACAGTCCGGTGTCGCCCTCTTACACGGCGAAATGGGCGCTTGTAGAAGCAATCTTTGAAAACATGGAAGGCCGCAAACTCCCCGCCCCTTGGCAAAGTTCCAGCGGATATGGGGATGTTGCCGCGTATGGCTCAACGCTGCCGCGTTGAGCTCCGGAGTTTCGCACAGCGAAACTCCACGCCCTTGTTGTGTGAGAGATTTGCGGGATACTACCGCGTAGCGGATATGAAGCCCGCTGGCGGGCTGGCGGGGACCATACGCAGAAACAAATAGGACACCCCGCCTTTTGTGTATAAAATGGAAAAATTAGAAAGAACCCATTCAAACACGGATGTAAACCATGAAAGGTTTAATAGGGTGTCCCACACAAATTGTAACGGTAATCCCGCATCTGCGACAGATGTCGAGCCTGTCAGCAACAGAACTTTCAATCAAAGCTAAGTTCAGGCTCAAAGTATTCGACTGGTATTCCCAGAAATCAGCGCGGTGTTCTAAAAACGGCTTGCCCGCCGTCAGGCTCCCGCAACACAGGGCTGGCGGAGTTTGCGCCCCGCGCCCGCCAGCGGGTTTCACATCCGCTACGCGGCGGCGTACCGTAAGTCCTCTTCACTTCACGGTTTCGTTCCGATAAATGCGATTGGCATACGCGGCTGACAGTTGCCCCATAACACAACGACAACGTGGAGTTTGCGCCTTCGCGCAAACTCCGAAAGCTCAACGCGCTTTAGCGCGTGGAGCCCGCTACTCGTCTTTGGCAAATTCCCAGCGGACGATAACAATACCCGAACCGCCGTTGCCGCCCACTATGATGTATTTCCCGGCGCTGTCATACGCGCCGCCGCTGCCGGAACCACCAGCGCCAGTTCCGGCGGCATCGTCTTTTCCACTCTTAGCGCCGTATTCCTCCCCGTCGTTTAGGGCGGCTTCCGCGCTGCCAGCGCCGCCGCCGGCGTACCACATCGGACTGCCGCTAATAGCAGACTGCGCGCCCGCGCCCCCACTGCTGCCGCTATCATTGCCGGCGACATCACTTCCCGCCGTTTTAGCGCCCCGGACGCGTTGTAAAGCGGGGCGTCGCCGCCTGCAGCCGCCGCATCCCGGACTATGGTTGTTTTATAATCTTTAGTCGTCAAATCATCTTCGGCGGTTACTTTTACCGTTATTTCCCCGCTGGATCCCGCGTTGGGCGCGGCGACCTCTTCAGATATGCTGTTAGTCGCGTCTTTTAAATCAGCAGGATATGTTGTATTGTTGGATTTAATCTGAACCCGCGCGTGAGGATGCGCCGCCGCCGCGTTTATGTTCAGCGTTTCAACATTTGAAGCTACTGTTCCGGCGTATATTGTCGAGTCGCCATCGACGGTCAGCGCGGTTTGCGGTATGCTTAGCGAGTTTAAATCAGTATTGGTATCCGCCGCATCGCGTGTAACGTTGATTGTGTAGATTTTGGGCTGATTCGCATCCGCGTCGTCCCCGTTGTAGGTAGGGCACAACTTCCAGAACGGGGAGGTAACAGTGATTTTAACGGTAAATTTGTTGCTGTCGCCGCTGTCCAGTGTTTGCTCAATCACTACGCCGGCTTCGCTTTGACTTGGTATAGCCGTAATTACAGCCGGATAGCCGCTGCGCGGAACGTGCGCGGTGTATTCTATTGTTTCAGAGTCAAAGACGCTGACCGGCCGCCTCTGTTGTATGAAACCCGCCGGCGGGCTGGCGCGGGCTGTTTACCTGATTATCAGAATTATATACAATGAACTATGAGAATGTTTCAAACGGAACAAAAAATTTTTGAATTCATCGACGGCTGTGAAAACACAGCCGTCGAACTACAGACAGAACTAACCAAATACCCAGCAATTTCCCCCATGTCCGGCGGAGAAGGAGAACTGGACAAGTGCCTGTTCCTTGAACAGTGGCTTAGATCGCACGGAATCGACACACTGGAACGCTATGACGCTCCGGATCCACTAGCAAAAGGCGGCGTCCGCCCCAATGTCGCAGCCACAATCGAAGGAAAAAACACCGCGCTGCCGCGATTTTGGATAATGAGCCACCTTGACGTCGTACCTGCGGGCGACCCGTCCCTCTGGGACAGCAACCCGTGGACCGTAGTTAAAAAGGACGGTAAACTTACCGGACGCGGCGTTGAAGACAACCAACAAGGACTCGTTTCATCCATACTAGCCGCGCTTGCCTTTGTAAAATTAAAAATCCAGCCGGAACGCACAATAAAACTACTATTCATAGCTGACGAAGAATGCGACAGCAATTTCGGTATAGACTGGCTGTTAAAAAAAAGACGCGGCATATTCAAAAAAGGAGATTTCGTTTTAGTTCCCGATCACGGAGACCCGGCGGGAGAAACCATAGAAATCGCCGAAAAGAGTTCAATTTGGCTTAAAGCGCATACAAAAGGAGTGCAGGCGCACGCCGCATATCCCGAAAAAGGACGCAACGCCTGCCTTGCCGGCGCGGACCTCATGCTGCGCCTGCGGGAAGGACTAATGGAACGATTTTCCGCCCGCGACAGTTTATTCGATCCGGACTATTCAACAATTGAACCCACAAAAAAAGAAGCGAATGTACCCAATATTAACACAATCCCATCCGAAGATGTGTTTTATATGGATATCCGCTTGCTGCCCCGCTATCCTGTAAGCGAATTTTTGGAAGAAGCGCGCCGCATTAAATGCGGAACCGAACAAAAATACGGAGTACAAGTTGAGCTAAGCGTTATTCAAAGCAAAGAATCCAAACAGACTCCCGCCGGCTCCCCCATCGTAGAAATGCTTGCCGTCGCCTGTAAGCAGGTTTTAGGACGCGATACGCGACTTACCGGCATTGGAGGAGGCACAGTTGCGGCTTTTTTACGCAACAACGACATAGATTCCGCCGGCTGGAGCACACTGAACAACAGCCTGCATCAGCCTAACGAATACTGCGTAATAAAGAATATGTTAGACGACGCCAAAGTGATGGCGCATATAGCGATGCAAAAATGAATAAATTAAACCAACAACACCCCCTTATTAACAGCGAGGAAGAATCCGCGCTCAAAGAAACCCTGCTCGACCGTTTCATACGCTACGCAAAAGTTTGCACAACAAGCGATCCAAACGCTCCCGGAACACCGACAAGCTCCGGGCAGTGGGATTTAGCCCGTATGTTGAAAACGGAGCTTGAAACGCTTGGCATAGAAACTGAATTGACCAGCCATTGCTATCTTTTAGCGCGTATCCCTTCCAACCTGCCGGACGGGACGCCCGTTCCTGAAACCATAGGCTTTATCGCGCACCTCGATACCGCCCACGATGTATCAGGTAAAGATGTAAATCCTTGTATAGTAAATAATTATAACGGCGAAACAATCATTTTGCGCGGCGGACTGACGCTTGACCCGTCAACAGACGCGGGACTCGCGACCGCTGCCGGAAAGACCATTGTTCACGCGGACGGCGCGACACTGCTCGGCGCGGACGACAAGGCGGGCATAGCGGCCATAGTCTCAGCCGCAGACTTTCTTGTATCTCATGATGAAATAAAGCACGGCCCCATTGAAATCATATTTACCCCTGACGAAGAAACAGGACGAGGCTTGCCGGAGTTGCCGCGTGAACTCATAAAATCAACTAGATGCTACACACTGGACGGAGGCGCGGGCGGCGAGTTTGAAATAGAATGTTTCAACGCCTACAGTGTAGAGGCTCGCTTCACAGGCAGAGCGATACACCCGGGCGCGGCGCGAGGCGTACTCGTCAACGCGGCGCTTATGGCCTCGCACTTTGCCTCAATGCTGCCGCGGACAGAAAGCCCGGAAGCCACAGACGGCTATTACGGCTTCTATTGTTTGATGGATATTTCCGGAAACCACGAAAACGCTTCGTTGAAACTAATCGTCCGTGATTTTACACATTCCGGCATGGAAAGACGCATCGCCGCGCTGGAAACCTTTGCGCAGGCCGTTGAAGCGGCGTTTCCCGGCGGTTTTGTTACACTCGACGCGAAGCCTTCCTACTACAATATGCGGGAAAAAATTGAGGAGCATCCCGAAATTATCGCGCGGCTGGAGGAGGCTGCAAAAAACGCCGGCGCAACCTTCCGCTTAAGACCCATACGCGGAGGCACGGACGGCGCCCGCCTTACAGAACTTGGAATTCCAACCCCAAACATATTTACCGGCGGGCATAATTTCCACAGCCGCTCCGAATGGCTGCTGGTGGACGACCTTATATCCGCCTGCCGTATTGTAGTTGAACTGGCCGCCTGCTAAAACCAGCGTACTTGAACAGCCGCCGTTGGTGAACTTTTAAGACGCGCCTTACGCCAAAAATATATTTATGCTAAAATGAACCGATGAATATTTTTGCGAGTAATGATGACGGTTATCAATGCGAAGGGATAGTAAGGCTGACATCCGCTTTACGCGCTTTGGGGCATAGAGTGCTGATGGTTTCGCCGGACAGAGAACGGTCTGGATCTTCACATTCGATGTCGCTCGCCGCAGGTTTCATTGATGTAAAAGAAATTGCCGCGGACACATGGATATGCGGGGGAACGCCGGTAGACTGCGCGCTTGCCGTGCTTTCCGGCGGCGTGGATTTTCAAATAGATGTAATCGTTTCCGGAATAAACGCCGGCTGTAATCTAGGAACAGACATTGTGTTTTCCGGGACAGCGGCTGTGGCGCTTGAAGGCGCTTTGCACGGTATACCGTCAATCGCGTTTTCACTTGCGGGCGATCCCCCGTATTTCTGGGAAGAAGCCGCTTCGTGGGCGGCGGCGCATACGGATAAACTTGCAAAACAATGGACAAAAGACACCTTCACAAATGTCAATATACCAAACAAAAAGGAATTGCCGGACAAACCGCTTATAACATTCCCGTCCAAACGCTCGTATACCGATGTTGTGCAAAAAAGATTGCTGGATTCCGGCTGGACAAGGCTGACGTTCAATAATGTGAAGCTGGAAACAGAGTACGAACCCGGCTCCGATTATGACGCGATAAGTCAAAACAAAGTTTCTGTAAGCCGCGTATATGTGCATCCAGTAGGAAAAATGTGATGATAAAAAGATTTTTTATAACAATTTATTCTTTTTTGTTTATCGGAATTGGGGTGGTAATATTCATACCCATAGTGATATTGTTGTTTTTTATAAGTTTGCTTGGCTTGCGGTCGATTTCCACCATACTCATGTATAAAGTAGTGCAATGCGCCTCAAGGTTAATTGTTTTTTTCATAGGCTTTAAACTTTTTGTCTCCGGAAAAGAAAATATTCCGCCGCTTGGAAAAACCGGCGTCTGCTTTGTATGCAATCATTCCGGCATACTGGATATTTTGCTGATTCTTATTACAGTTGATCGTCCCGTAGGGTTTATATCAAAAAAAGAAATTATGTTTGTTCCGTTCATAAACCTGTGGCTTATACTTTTAGGCGGGATTTTTATGGACAGAAACAATCCGCGCAAATCGCTTGACGCGATAAACCGCGGCGTAAAAAAAATAATAGACGGCCATTCGATGGTTATATTTCCCGAAGGAACACGCAGCCGCGGGCAGGGGCTTTTGCCGTTCAGGACAGGCTCTTTCCGCCTGGCGACAGCGGCTGGAGCTGACATAGTGCCGGTTGCGATAAGCGGTTCTTACGACGCTTTAGAAAAAACAGGATGGGTGTATCCCGGTCCGGTTTACGTTTCGTTTGGGAAAGCGATAAAAACGGCGCAGCCGGAGCACGGGGAGAGCCGGCAATACTTTTCTGATCAAGCCCGCGGGGAGATAGCGCGTCTCCTTAAAGCTCAGGAAGAAGCACGGAACGCGCTGTCTTAAAGCCAGCCTCCGCGCCAAGTAATTTTTCGATAATTTTTACAGACCATTCGCCCGCGGTACCGGCGGCGCGGCTGGTGATTATGTTTTCGTCGGCTACGACCCGTCCGGGCGACCATGTTCTTGCCGCGTCTCCGGTTTCTTTTTCCGCGCCCGGATAGCACGTCCATTGCCGTCCGTTCAGCATCCCTTTCGGCGCAAGCACGAGAGCGGGCGCGGCGCATATTGCGCAGATTAATGCGGAAGCCCCCATAGCTTTTCGCAGCAAGGCGTCAACTTCCGCGCTCGCCGCGAGATGCGTCGCGCCGGGCAAACCGCCCGGTAGAATTAGTCCGTCTTCACCGGTAAGCGTAGTTACCTCGCTTACCGGCATCTCGGCGAGCACCGGAATACCATGCGAGCCTGTAACAGTCTTATCGCCGCTTACAGACACCAGTTTGACGCTAATTCCGGCGCGGCGCAGATAGTCCGCCGGCGTTAAAGCCTCAACTTCCTCAAAACCGTCAGCCAATAATAAATACATCCGCCCCATAAACCCTCCTGCTTCACGCCCATTTGCGTAGAAAAAATTTTATCATATAATATCTATAATGAGAATACTGGATATTGCCATCGCCGACCCTGCCGGGAACATCACTGTTTTTGTGTTGAATGGACAAGATTTAGGGGCGCGGGAACGTGTGGACGCGGCAAAGCGTCTGCTGTCGGACAAAACCCTGCGGGCGGAACAAGTTGGTTTTGTTTCCGAGCCTGTCTGTAACGGCGGTTTATGGCGGCTTACGATGATGGGCGGCGAGTTTTGCGGCAACGCGGCGCGAAGTTTCGGTTTGTTCATCGCTAAGAAAACGGGTTTGCGCGGCGAGCAGTCCGTTGTTGTCGAGGTGAGCGGCGCGGCGCGGCCTGTTACTGTTGATGTTGACTGCGCCGCCGGAACCGCGGCCGCTGAACTGCCGCCGCCGCTGGCGAACAGCTTCTTGCCGTACATGGGTGTCGACCTGCCGGTTTATCACTTTGACGGCATAACTCATGTAATTGCGGAAAACATCGCGCCTGACAAGAAAACATTCTTCAACATAAAAAACTTGTTCGCGGCGCAACACGATAAAATACCGGATGCGTTCGGCGTAATGTTTTATGACGCGGTGAAAGACATTATGCGCCCCGCAGTCTATGTGCGGGCGACAGAAACGCTTGTTTTTGAATCAAGCTGCGGCTCCGGCTCCGCCGCCTTCGCCTGCCGCCGTTTTGCAAACAGCGTGGAAGGCGAAAACATTATACCGGTGCGTCAACCGGGCGGCGTGATTACGGCGTGTGTAACGAAGCAAGGCGGCGCGGTAAAACAAATCAAGATAGGCGGTATGGTTGCAATTTCGGAATCGCGTTTCAATCTGGACACTCAAACCATCCAAGATTAAACCCGTCTGCGAATGAGCCCCCTCACCCCCCCCTCCCCCCCCTCCTCTACCCCGCCGCGAATGAAAAAGCTAGGTTTACGTTTAAGGCGCGGCCATGTACACTGTTGCTATGCGGTTTAATGAATTAGTATCAGACACGCTCGCCGGCGCGCAGATCGCCGCGCGCCGCAACGAGCCTATGGCGGAACACACAACCTTCAAAACAGGCGGTCCGGCTGATGTCTATATACAGGTTGGCGAAGATGAATCGCTTGCCGCTGTATCCCCGCTTCTGCGCTATGCCCGTGATAACGAAATTGATGTTCAAATCATAGGCGGCGGGGCGAATGTTGTTGTCGCCGACGCCGGAATTCGGGGAATTACGATAGATACGCGGATTAAGCCGAAAGCGCCTAAAATAGACGTGTCAAGACAAGGCGTTTTTACCGTTCCCGCCGGAATATCGAGCAATACGGCTGCTGAACTGGCTGCGGAAAACTCTCTTTCCGGGCTGGAATTTCTTGCCGGACTTCCGGGAACCGCCGGAGGCGCGGTTTGGATGAACGCACGTTGCTGGGGCAAATCTATTTCTGATGTGTTGCGCGGCGTAGATGTGCTAAACGAAGATTTTAATGTTGTTTTCGAGCCCTTCAACGCGGAAGAATGGGCTTACAAATTGAGTCCCTATCAACACAGAAAAGTTTTAATACTCGCCGTCCATTTCAACCTGCTGGCGGGCGGACGCGGCGCAATTTCAAAACAAATGCTGGAATATAAACTTGAGCGGGAAAAAAAGGGGCACTATCGCTATCCATCGGCAGGCTCCGTATTTAAAAACAACCCCGCTTTTGGCAAAAGCGCCGGAAAAATAATCGAAGAGCTCGGCTTACGCGGTATGCGGATAGGCGGGGCGCGGGTAGCGGACTGGCATGGCAATTTCATCATAAACACAGGCGGGGCGCGCTCGTCCGACATACGCGCCTTAACCACAGCCATTCAGCTTGAAGCCAGGCGAAGGCTGGGTATAGAGCTTGAAAATGAAATTTTATTCATGGGCGATTGGCGCGAAGACGCGCTCTAACAAGGCGCTTTACGATTAAAAAGACAACGGCCAACCGAGCCGCCGCCTCTCAGCCCCGTGAAAAAAACGTGAGAAACGCCCTCCGCCGCAGAGCCGGACGAAAAATTATCTGCCGTCAGACATCGGGGGATGCTTTACACGCGACTGTCTTGACAGCAGCTTTTCTATCGCCTCGTGCGTCGTCTCGCCGCGGCGTTCATTGAGCGGCTTGAAAAAGAGTTAGTAAAAAAAACACGACAAAAACCCTCGTCTTGTAAATCGTTATAAGATAACACGTTATCTTATAACGATTTACATTTCAAATTTGGAATTTCTGGACAGCGCGATGCGGACAAGTCGCCGAAATGCCTCAAATTGAAATGTTACCGGCGCTTGACTATTCCACGCCTCATGAGGTATATTAAAACGATTCTGTTCAAACCCTTGTTTTTGAAACCGGTGGTATAGTTTTTCGCCATATAAGGTTGCAAAACCGCAGTTTTTATGCGTCCGCGAATGTAAAACGGCGCGTTCGTGTGGAGGTGGATTATGACAAATACAACAAAAAATACGGTCTTGCGCGGTTTTGCGGTGTGCGTTCTGACCTGCCTCGCGGCCTCATGTATTGGGGGGGAGGGGGGACGTCTCAACATCCCGGCGGAGAAAATAATTTCACAGCCGTCTATAACGCGGCTTTATTATTTTTTTGACCGTACCGCTTCAATGAAGGGGTTTACGGCAAAAGGCGATGATTCGGAGTACGTGAACGCCCTGCCCGCGTTATGGGAAGCCGCCGATATTAGCTTTTCCGGTTTGGACGCGCGTTTTTACGAGTACGGCGAAACCTATACCAATGAATTTGAAGGCGCCGAAGCGCTTTCCGCAGTCCGAAAAGAGGTTTTACGCGGCGAATTTTACGGCGGGACTCCGAAAACCGGCGGCATACGCACTCTGGTAAAATCGAACGGCGGCCAGCCGTTTACCGCAGTTACCGATTATATAAAGACATTGGATGAAGCGGACAGCGCGTTCATCATTGTTACCGACCTTTACGAGCAAAATAGAGACGATCCCTTTTCGCGCTTTTATCGCTATACGTTTTCGCAGGGTTTATCCGCCGCTTTTTTCGCGGTCGAGGCTTCTTTTTCAGGGGATATACATTCCGTATCGCGCATTGACGTACAAAATAAATCTATTCAGGCGCGCGATGGAAAATCAACATTTTATATCTGTATAGCGGGGGACAGTTATGTTGTATCCGCATATTGCGCGGCGCTTGCAAAAGAATTTACCGCAAATAAAATTACGTTTGAAAACGCTGTTTTTATTGTCAGCCACGGCGAAAAATTAAAACTTTTCCATGACGAACCTCCGGTAATAGCTGGGAATTCAAAGATGTTCTGGTCTCCCGAAAACGCCTTCAAGATGGTAAATCTTCGTCCCGAAGAAATAAGCTTAATAGGAGAGTCTTCATCAAACACACAAATTGAAGCATATCAACTTTTAACAAAAACCGGTTCGCGCTGGACGGCTGGTCTGCCGCTGGCAAATATTAATCCCGCAAGCTTCAATTATAATAGTGATTTTTCACTCTCTTATTGCGGCAACTGGTCCGGTCATAGCGGCGAAGCTTCGTCGTTTAATGGTATTTCAAATTCTACAAATGTGAATATGCGTCTCGATTTGATTTCTGAAATTGAATCACCGCCCCAACTCCCGGCAAATATGTTTATTCCACTCTATCTTGTTATTGAAACAGCAAACAACCGCCTCGATAAAGGCTGGTATAAGATAAATTACGATATTATTCCTGACGCAATCGTGCTTCCCGAATGGGTTTCCGCATTAAATGCGGAAGATATTTCCGCGCTGGAATCAAGCGCGCGGGAAAGAGGAACACGCATTAAAACATTGCAATTAGCAAATGTATACGAAAAAATCGCGGAGGCGTATAACAACGTTCGATCAAGAAATGTTTATTCAGATGAATTATATCTTTTGAAAAGATAGACAAGACGGCCTAAAGCCCGCCTTCCACTTAGTAAATTAGGAGTTTTTATGTTTGGCGAATATTTAAAATCATCGCTTGGTGTGTTACCGTGGTTTTTGCTTCCGGTTGCCTGTTACGTGCTTTTTATTATGGGTATCGATCCATACTATATCCAGTATTACACCGTCGCGGAACGTGTCGTAGGGTTTAATTGGGGCATATTTGCGGGGGAATCCGCAGTGGTAAGCTTGATTGTCGCCATAGTTGTTAATGTCAATTTATTGCTCATTATTCCTTGCGCCATAGGCGGCGCTAATGGAGAAGTCAAGCACTTTCAGTTTTTTTTAGGTTTTTTTACCAATATTGCGATTTCACTCGTGATGCCGCTTTACTATAAAATGAACTTCGGACTTGATACGACAACGTTTGTCATCTTGCTAGTTCTGCATATTTTTATGTTTTTAGTTACATTCATCATTGGCTCGCGTTTCGTGTCCCCCGCATACAAGCGCGCGTTCTGGTTTACCTTTTACGGTTAATGAAAGTCAGAAAATAATTTTTTTTGAGATTTATTTGAGAACATAAATTTTCGAGCAAGCCTCATATAAGCTAAATATAAAGGAAATAAAAGTATGTCAAAGTTACATGTTATTGGAGTCGGCGGCACAGGACATAAAGTGGTGAACGCCGTCATTCACCTTGCCGCCTGCGGCGCTTTTAAGGGGAAGCTTGGCCCCAATGAAATCAACGAAATCCACATTCTGACAATAGACGCGGACGATGCTAACGGGAATCTTACCCAAACAAAAAACACTCTTGCGGCTTACCGGAGTTTTTACGACGCGCTTAACGATGCAGGCTCGCTTGGGCTTGTAAAAATAGACCCCGTCAACGAAAAAGTAAACATACCGCTTTATCAGGAAGATAAAAAAAGCCTATCGAAGATGTTTAATATCCCGCAATATGACGGAAGCGATGTAGATGCTTTTATCCGTTTCCTTTATACACAGAATGAAATAGAAACAGAATTCAATCAAGGATTCTATGGGCATACGTCAATCGGCACACTTGTAGTAAACGACATACTCAAAAACAACGAAATATGGGCAGAGCAGATTGCCAAAATCAACGAAAACGATTTTGTCGTGGTTATCGGCTCGATTTTCGGCGGTACGGGCGCGTCCGCAATTCCTGTTCTTTTGGATTTATTGGCCGCGCATAAAAGAGAAGTCGGTTTTAAACTTGCGGCATTGATACTTAACCCGTATTTTCAGACAGTAGGAAACATTAAAGAGGAAGGGCTTTTAAATCCTGATTCTTCAAATTTTCACATTAAGGCTAAAGCGTCGTTGTATTATTATTACCGGCAGGAGCACTACAAAAAAACGAACGCGCTCTACATAATAGGAGAAAGCGAATCTAACTTTTCTTTTGAAGCATTTTGTCGCGGTTCAGCAAATCAGCGAAACAAGGCTCATCCGGTTGAATTATTTGCGGGAACGGCGATTATCGACTTTATCCGCGAATCGCCGGACAGACAGGATGAAAAAATCATCACCGCGCAGCGCGCTGAAAAAGACGGTTCGTATTGTTACACATGGCCAATGCTTCAAAATATTCTGCCCGATCTGCCCGTGAATATTCAAAACATGATAAAGGCTGCGATATTTTACAACAAAGTGATTTACGGACAGTTGGCTCACGGTAATGCGGCAAGTACATGGCAAAAATTCTACGATCCCGAACTCGATCAAAAACGCGACAACAAACAAATGCTAGTCTACGAAAACATACATACATACCTGAAACTGCTGGTGAACTGGTTCTATGATTTGCATAAACGCAATGATAAACAGATAGATCAAAATACAGGGGCTCCTACGTGGACGGAGGACGCGCGGGTCAAACTCTTCAACGTGAATGATAAAAATCTTTTTGACGACAGCCCTGTAGTAGGCGGTATTATTACAAACTTTGAAAATCTGGTGTACGGGGTTACAAACGGGAACAAAAGCGAAAAAATAAACTTTTATTTGGCGGACAGAACTCCTAAAGACGGAAAAGGCTTCGGCGCTCTATTCGCCAATTTGCTTTCTTTTGTTGGCGAACAAAAAAAGAGTTTCCTTGGATTTGGCAAGAAACCTCCTGAACAGGAAAATTTTGCATTTGTCCCATATCTTTCACGCGAAAACAATGTTACATTTAACATTCCGGCCGCTTCGAATAAACTATGGTCAAAGAGCGAGCCAAACCTTCTTTTGAGTGTCGCCGAAGGACTCCCGTCAACGGTATCCGAGTCGTTTACCAAAAATGATATATCCATCCCTTCGCCCTGGTCTATTTTTATTACCAACGAATTAACGCTTACCGAAGCTAAATTTGCGGCAATTAACAAGGCGGCGTTCAAAGAGTGGTGCGGCATTATCGCGCTTTTGGTTTTGCGGAAAATTAATCGCTACGAAAACGCGGGGTTAAAACTTGAAGATATGAAACTCGACGAGGGTGACGGCAAATTTTTAGACGCCGTAAACGTTACATTAACACCGGGCAGTTACATTTTTGACAATCCAAACTGGATAAAATGTCATCGCCTAACGTTAGACGGTGTTACCATCGCGTTTCTCGCGCATAATACGCTGGTATGCCCTGTGTACGGCCTTGATATTATTACCAAAGGAAAACTGAATAAAATAGCGCCGACTATCGTCAATGAAAAAGGCCTGTTTTTGAGTCCTGACAATTATTTTAAAGACCAAAGCCAGAGTTTGAACCGTGACGCAAAATATGCACTTAAATTATTTCTGACCGAGCTAAAAACGATTATCACACGCGAGGCAGTAAAAAACCAGAGTGAAATAATAAAAAGTATGCAAAATCTGACAGACCGGTACATTGATGCAATTTCTGCGGTTAAGCCAAATCCTAATCTAAGCATAGACCCGGGAAAAAAAGACGCTGTCCGTTCGGCCGCGTCTCTTTTTGAAGAATTATGCATCGCCCCAAGCAACGAAAATGTAGTATTGCCATTTATTATGGAAGGCGCAAAAGAATACGCCGCTCTTATCGGTCTTAATATCTGCGGAATAAGCGCGGCAAGCCCTGAAGCGGCGCATCATTTGGTAACACCCGGCTTAGTGTTTAACCAGATAACCGTGGCGAACATCGGAGAATACAGAGGCGTCTTGCGTGACGGGATAAAACTATTTTACGCCGAAGAGCTTCTGTCTGACAGCATGATAATGATTAAAAAAGACGGCGGCGAGGATGTTTTTCACGCTATGCCGAACCCGAGTTCGCGGCTTTATGAATTTGAAATAATCTGGCCGTTAAATGACGTGCTTTTAGACCTTTATTCGCCGGAAGAGCTTAACAAGATGGTGTCGCTCGTTGCTGATACGGAAAAAGTTACGGTCAGTCTCAAGGTCAAATTACGCATCGGATACCATATAATAAGCAAGGAATACCGCATAAAAAACCGCAGCGAGACGGCCGAAGTCGCCGCCGGACTCAACGGTATATGCTATATCATGGAAAAAAACCTTATTCCATTCTGGTCAATCTGGCCTTATGCAAAAATAAACGATACACAGGGCGTTAATACATGGCAGCGTTATAATTGTTTTTGTATCGAACCTAATTACCGTGGAATTCCTGTTCTTGAAATAAAACCGGTTTTTAAAGAGTCGGGTTCTCATTCAGCCGAAGAACGCCCGCTTTCAACCTTGCACACGGTAACGGAAAAATTCTATTACAGAAGATACGCGCACCTTCCCGCCGCATTCAAGGTGAACGAAAAAACGGATGCCGCGCCCGTCTATCGCGGCATGATATTCATGGCTGAACCCAAACCTGTTCCCGCAGGCGCAGTTAATTGGAACGTGGGTATTGATTTTGGCACGACTTCTACTACGGCGTTTTATACCAGCGCGGGGGATTCAACTGCCAGATTCATTCATCTGACAAACGAATATTATTGGGTGGAAGGCATGACCGAACCGAAAAAAGAAGAATATAACAATGATCTTGTTACTCTGTGCGATAATGGCTATAAAAATCATGAGTTTTATTTTATCGATGATCAAAGTTTCAAGCAAAACGGGTATACCACCGCATTGGAAGTAATGGACATATCCGCCGCAAACGCCGCTGCGACACTTTTCGATACACACCGCATATTTTGGCATAACCATAAAAACTTCACCATACTTAACACACAGCAAGGCAGAGAAGAACGCCTGCTTACCAATATTAAGTGGGAAAGCGAAAAGTCTAATTCCGCAAGATACCTTAATCAGCTACTAACACAAATTGTATATCATGCGGCGGAAAAAGGTGTGCGCTCTATCAATTTATTCTTTTCATACCCTACCGCTTTTGGACCCGACGCCAAAAACCAGTTTTGCGAAAGGGTAAAAGATATTATTGTAGCTCTTGCCAGTCAAAGCGGGCTTGATTTAACATTTAACCAGGCGCACAATCTTTTAACGGAGAGTATCGCGGCGGCATATTATTTTTCCAGCAAAAATGCGAGGCAGAAATTAATATTTTGTGTCGATATAGGCGGAGGTTCAACCGATGCTTCTATCTGGATAGAAGAAAAGAACATATTTCAAACATCAATACATTATGCTTCACGCGATATGTTTATCAGCGCCTTAATCAGTCTGATAAATATACCAACGGTATTAAAAGCCGTTACAACCGAATCAACAGAAGACGGTATTCATCAAATGCTCTATGATAGGACATTGATAATCGATAACGCCAATAACGGCAAGAGAGAGATAAAAAAGCTAGAAAAGCTAAACGATGAACAGTTTAACTTCCTTATCGAGACGGTGCTGTTTGAATACTATAAAAAACTTAAATACCGCCTTGAAAATTTAAAGGGGCAGGACAAAAAAGAATTTACTAAATTTAAGTATTGTTTATTCATCGCCTATTCAGGTTTGGTATATTATCTGGCTTGTATCATTGCTTCGCTTTTTACGAATACTGATGACAAACGCAAAATCAACAATGATATTCCTGAACTTGTGCTTGGTTTGTCCGGTAAAGGTTCAAAACTTACCGAATGGATAGCCTGTGATATTATCTATAACGAGGCTGAAAAACTTATTGAAGAAAAAACAGGGCTGGCGATAAAAATAACCCCCAAGTTTACGCCAGAAACGGCAAAGACCGAAACGGCTATAGGGATGATTTGCAATCTGGACGCAAGCGGAAGGCAAAAAAACCAATCCGCGCTCATAGACCCGGATATTTTTATGGGTTGCGCGATAACGGTAGACAATGGCAGTGAAAAGAGAATCCTTGCTGAAGACAGTTTCATTGACAATTATAGCGACCCGTTTTTTGCGAACCCGGCGTCGTTAAAAGTAGAGTTTGATAAGGACCTTAAAGAACTGAGCAAATTTATTGCGTTTATTAATAAAATTTCCGCAAAATCACGCGGTGATTACCCGCCCATAGACAGTGAGGCTTTTAATGCGTCAAAAAAGAATCTTTGGTCAAAAATTGACAAAGGGGCAAAGAATGTTCTTAAAGAAGGCCGTTTTGAACCGCCGTTTATACTCATGTTAAAAGTATTTTTGGACGAATACGTAAAATATATAGGAGATACCTATGGAAAAAATTAGCTTAAAGATTTTTTTTATCACCGTTTTGATTAGTTTTTCGTGTGCCGCGGTTTTTGCGCAAGAGGGCGGCGGTTCAGAAAACGTGAATCAAACAGATGACTCTGCGACTCCCGCTGGCAGCATTAGCACAGAGATCACACCAAAGGACGCTTCTCCAGAACCGTCGCAAAGCAAAGAAACACCAAAGACCACATCTAAACCTCCGGCAAGGCCCGCTTCTGCTACTTCGCTACAACTTAAAGTAACCTTTGATCCGAATGACGGTACTGTGGATCCGACTTCAATAACAGTAACAGTGGGAAGCGATAATAATAGACTGCCTATTCCGACAAAATTGAATTTTAAATTTTTAGGCTGGTACACAGGAAAAAATGGAACAGGTGAAGAATTTGACCCAAATACCGCGCCAAAAAATGTTACTGTTTATGCGAAATGGGTTGAAGAAATAACGGTAACATTTGACCCGGATGGCGGTACGGTGAATACTCCTTCAAAAAAATTTCCACGTGGACATATTATTGGCGGAAATGATCTGCCTCGCCCGACAAAACCAGATTTCCAATTTGAAGGCTGGTTCAAGGGAAAAAATGGAAGTGGCGAAAAATTTGACGAAGGATATAAAATTACAGAAAATATTACTGTTTATGCGAACTGGAACAATGTAACAGTAAAATTTTATTCTTATGCGGATGGCAGCAGTATTGCTACAAAAGAATTTCCGCGTGATCATACTGTTTTGGAAAACGATATTCCTACTCCCACCCAAAAACAACACTCTCTATTTTTAGGCTGGTTCAAAAATAATGGCGAAGAAATTAAAAAAGGCTCTAAAATTACATCTGATATGAATCTTTACGCAAAGTGGATAGATTACCGTATATTAATAATATTCGCGGCGGTAACTATTGTGCTGCTCTTGCTCATTACGTTTGTAATTTCACTTGCCGTCAAAATTGAAAAATTGAAGGATTTGTCAAAGGATTTGTCGGATAAAATTAAAGATAACTCTAAAACTATTAAAGATAGCGCTGATAAATATAAAAATGACATCGATAACATAAATCAAAGACTGCAAAAAATAGATGTGAAACCCGATTCTCAAAGTTCTAATGATCGGCAAGGAACTAATAGTTTACAATTCAGGGAGTTGGAAGGGCGTGTAAACAACCTCGAAAACGATATTCGTGATTTGAAAAAAAATGAAAAGACTGCAAATGACATGGCAAGCGGCAGGCTTGATGTAAAAGATGTTTTTAACGCATGGGCTTCCAATCCGCAATCTCCTTTGCCGAAATCATTTTATTTTATCGCCGGAGATATGAATATTCGAACAATACGCGAAATTAAAGAGAGTCCTACTGAAACACTATGGATAAGCAACCGCGAGGGAGGAAAAAAATATTTGTTTCCCAACCCACGCCTCTTTGATCAGATGACTAACATTCTTGAATTATATGAAATGGATCAAAGGCTTCTCAGAAAAAAAGGGGATAACAAAATTAAGATATTATTTCCGTGCGAAATTTCACCGTCCGGTTTTGTTGAATTTCCCGGCAAACTTGAACTATTACCATAAAGGGACAAAGCATGAATATTTTCAACCTGTTTTCCAACGAAAAGAAAAATGCGGCCTTGCAAGAAATGACAAATAACGGATATGTTCAGTTTCCGGGAGAATTAGAAATATTATAATGATTGATATTGGCAAGGCCCTTGAACAGTTTATTGATTCGCGACTATCGGCAAGTTTGGGGGCGGATTATCAAAAATTTCGTAAATATATAGAGGCTATAAATAACAGGAACAAGGAACTTTCGGAAATCATCACACGGCAAGATGAAAAAATTAAGGTTTTTGAAAAAAATCATGCTGAACTCATGAATACCGTGAACTTGCTCGCAAGTCGAATTGAAAAATTTGAAAAAACAGAAAAAATTGTACGTCAAGCCGAAGTTGACGGCATCCTTCAACAATTCAATAAGTGGGCGGGAAATCCTATTGTGCCACTTCCGAGGGCTTTTGCGTTTCTTGCCGGCGACTTCAGAATTCGCGCCAATCAACAGTTAGTCTATGTACCGGAAGAAACAAAGTGGTGCGTCAACTGCGATGGAGGAAAAAAATATTTATTACCTAATCCAAATTTTTTTGATCAAATGACTAACATTCTTGAATTATATGAAATGGATCAAAGGCTTCTCAGAAAAAAAATGGATAACAAAATTAAGATATTATTTCCGTGCGAAATTTCATCGTCCGGGTTTGTTGAATTTCCCGGCAAACTTGAACTATTACCATAAAGGGACAAAGCATGAATATTTTCAACCTGTTTTCCAACGAAAAGAAAAATGCGGCCTTGCAAGAAATGACAACATCATTTGCAAGGCGGAACGATGAGTTGCAAAAAGAAAGTTTAGCGCTTCGCATAAAACTGTGCGAACTCATTGCCGAAGACCAAAAGAACGAACAGCTTGTCGCAAAAACTATCACGAACGCGGTTGAACGTCTTGAGTCCGTCAAAACGGATTTTAACAATACCGCGCAGTTAATAAAAGAATCAAGCGATAATCTTTTGCGATTAGAACCTAATACCAAACTTAAAGTCGGTGCGGTGAATAAGATGGCGCGTGAACTTGACGCGCTAAGGACAATAATTTTGGACGCCCTGCATGGCGGCGATAATACTGTGATAGAAAGACTCAATAGTATCAGCGAGGCTCTTGAAAGTAATATAACTAAAACGTTTTCAACAATAGATGTAACATTAAAAGAAAATGCCGAGAAGTTATTCGAATCTTACGAACGTTTTTTTGAATTATGTAAAAATATGAGTGGTGATGAAGATTCAGATGAAAAGGAAGCAAAGTGAATATAAAAACGTTTCTTAAAAATTCCAGCGCCCTGTTATCCGAGTCGTACAAGACAGCGTCTGAATTAAAAAGGGTCTCTTCGACGATAACGGAATATATCCAGAAAGAAACAATAAAAAAACATATTCTTTTAAATAAAATAAACGCATGCAACAGCATATTTGAAACATTGGAAATTACGGCTTCCGCCATGCTGGAAAGCGCCCGGATACTCAAAAATAAAATAATTTTATCGTGCGCCGCCTTTGAAGTTACAGAAAACGCGGAAGCCATGCTCAAAGATATGCGGGAAGGTTTCCCTGTTATTATTCACAATGATTCGGCCGAAAAAGAGAAACAGATACAGCTTATTTTGGACAAATTGAATAATATCAGCTATCAATGCGCTCATTTTCAAACATTTCCCAAGCCGTATAAGGAAGTCATTGACCTATATAATGTAAAAATCGAATCAGTGTTTGATGCTGTCGTTCAAAAAAAAGCGGCAGACAGCGCGGCAACGATAGCGAAGCAGAATGATACAATAAACGATCTAAAGAAAATTCTTGATGACAAGACGAAAGCGGCGGATACTGCCGCGACAGTTGCCGCGGCAACAATAGCGAAGCAGAATGATACGATACACAATCTAAAGAAAATTCTTGATGACAAGACGAAAGCGGCGGATACTGCCGCGACAGTTGCCGCGGCAACGATAGCGAAGCAGACTGAAACGATACACAATCTAAAGAAAATTATTGATGACAAGACGAAAGCGGCGAATGTTGCCGCGACAGTTGCCGCGGCAACAATAGCAAATCAGGCTGTTACGATACGCAATTTGCAGAAAATTGTAGATGAAAAAATTAGAGCGGCGAATACTGCCGCGGCAACGATAGCGAAGTAGTCCGATAATATCCGGAATTTGCGGAAACGGTCCATTATTGGCAACCTTATTACCGCCATTATTGGCGGCGTTCTTGCGGGATCCGGCGGAGCTGTCACGGGCGCTATCGCTGGCGGCATTATTGGAACAGCTATCGCAACCAGCAAAAAATAAGACTGGAACAACATTTATCTATCTTGCTGGTATTATTCTTACCAGTGCATTATAGTGTAACCAGTCAACCGTATGAAAAAAATGTCATTTAACCGTCAGACATCGGGGGATGCTTTACACGCGACTGTCTTGACAGCAGCTTTTCTATCGCCTCGTGCGTCATCTCGTCGCAACGTTCATTGAGCGGTATACCGGAGTGGCTTTCGACCCACTGCCATGTAATAGGCCGTCCTAACGCAAGTTTATCGAGTTTAAGCCAAAGATCCATGTTCCGCACAGGTTTTCTGTCGGAGGCTTTCCAGCCGTTTGCTTTCCAGCGAATAATCCATTCCCTCATACCCTTTTCGACATACTGCGAATCGGTATGAACAGTAATACTATCAATGTCAATTTCTTTTTTAAAAATACATCTTAAGGCTTTTATTACAGCCAGCAATTCCATGCGGTTGTTAGTTGTTTCAAGCTCGCCGCCTTTACCCTCGCTTATGGCTTTTCCATGAGAATCAGTAATAACAAAAGCCCAGCCTCCCGGACCGGGGTTACCGGAGCATCCACCATCTGTCCAAATATCAAATTTCACAACTCACCTTCCTTGTGGAGAATACAAATAACGGAAATAATCCATATTGGTTGTCAAAGTTTTATCGAATTTGGGCATAGTTACACGATAAGATTCAATAGCGCGCCAGAAATCAAAGAATTCACGGTCGCGCCCGTGCGCGGCGGCGTATATCGAGGTTGCTTCAGCATCAGCCGAGCCGCGAATTTTTTCAGCCTGTTCGAAAGCCGCGGAAAGAATAGAACGCTGCTCGTTTTCCGTACGTCCAAGCCATTCAGCCTTTTTACCTTCGCCCTCGCTGCGGAAGGCCTGCGCTATCTGATTACGCTCTTTTATCATGCGGGCGTAAACACTCTGCGTAAGCTCGTCGGAGTAGCGTATTTGCCTCGTTACCACATCGATTAACTCGATTCCATAACCGTCGACAATCACTCGCGACCGGTTAAGGATTTCCTCCGCCAGCTTGCGCCGCCCCTTCTGAATAGGCTCATTATTAGCGCCGGGCTCCTGAATCATAGAAGTAATCTGTTTTTCAATTTCTTCAAACAGCGAATCGGCGGCGGGCTGTCCGTCCTCTGTAGACTGCGCCAATCCGGACGCCGGCGTTTTTTCGTCAAGGATGAGGTTTGAATTCCGCACCGTTTCGCGCAAGTAATTTTCGGCTACAACGGTACGGACCTCGGAATCGATAATATCTCCAAGTTTTGGGTAGGCGCTCGATACAGTCGAAATCGACTCGTAAAATTTGCGCGGATCAGTTATACGCCAACGAGCGATTACATCGACCCATATATACTGTTTTTCGCGCGTAGGCATACTTTTTTGCTCGCCTTCCCAAGCCATTATTCTTTTTGGGTAACGTACAACATTATCGATAAACGGGATTTTAATATGCAAACCCGCATCCGTAACGACATCAACAAGACGTCCCATTTCAACAATGACAGCCTGCTCGCCTTCATCAATAACATAAAACGGACCTGCCAGAAATACGCTTATAAGAACAGCCGCTATCACTACAAGAACAACAGGAAGTTTTTTCATTTTAACTATTCTCCAGCGCTCAAATTTTTAAAAGGCAGAAAATTTTGCAAACTACGATCTATGATGATGGCGGGCGAAGATTCGCTGCCCGGCCCGGCGAATACCTCTTCTATCATTTCATAGTACAACCGCCGCCGGGTTACCTCCGGGGCTTTCCGGTATTCTTCGTAAACCGAATTGAAGCGGGCTACCTCGCCATTCGCGTTGTTTACACGCTCGGTAGCCTCGCCGCGCGCCACCTGAATAAGCCTGTCCGCCTCGCCCCGCGCCCGCGGTATCGCCGCGTTATACGCCTGCTGACCTTCATTGATAAGCCGGTTCATATCCTGCTCCGCCTTGTTTACATCATCAAAGGCTTCCTGAACGCCGGCGGGCGGGTCGATATTTTGCAACTTTACCGTATTCACATCTATTCCAAGCCCATAGCTGCGGAAGGTCTCATTCATGAGCGCAACACCGGAATTTTCTATCGCGCTCCGTTCCGGCCCCATAATGTCCATTATCCCGCGGTCGCCCACCAGCATATTAATAACAGAACGGGATACGTCATGTATTGTCTGCTCGCGCTCGTTTACGTTAAAGACCCACGACCTGGGATCAACGATTCTATACTGGATTATCCACTCAACATCTATTATGTTAAGGTCGCCGGTCAACATCGTTGATTCCGGCGTTCTGTTTGAGTACATGGTTGACACGCCTGACTTAACCGTTCTAAACCCGAACTGTTCCGTGTTGTAAGCGGTAACATTTATAGTGTAATGTCTATCGATTCCAAATGGAAGTTGAAATCGCAGCCCCGGATCGTTTATTTTCAAAAAACGCCCAAAGCGTGTTACCACAGCCCGTTCAGTCTGGTCAACTATGTACATACTTGTTCCAAGAAACACAAGGACTATAACACCTATTATAATGAGTATAACGGATGTAGGCTTGAGCCATTTCAAATATACATTGGGACTAACATTACGCAATTTTTTACCCTGTCCTAGACCCAAAAACGGAAACCGATAGCCGCGTTGAACCAATCCCCGCCTATCCAAAGCGATGGAAGCAAACCAATGCCTAACTGCGGCGCCATTTCAAGGAATACGTCGCATATATCAAAATTTAGATCCAAGCCTATAGGCAGACGGAGACCTATACCAATGTTGGGATCGTCGGAAAGAATCATCCATCCGTAAAGCCCCGCCCCTACGTAAAAATCAAGAGAGCCGCTGCCGACAGACGTTAGATCACTTTTAAACCAGTAATCTCCGGTCAATCCAAGATGAAGCTCCTTTCCAATGTACCAGTTTAATCCAAAATGCACGTCGGGATTGGGGCTTAAAAGAAGACTTGCTCCCCCGCCATACCCGTATCCGTAGTTTCCCCGTACACCTATGCCAAATGAGAACGCTTCGACTGAAGCGAACACAAACAACGCGGCTGCTATCAACGCAATTTTCTTTTTCATACAAATCTCCTCCACAAAAACTTATTATGTACTAGGCGCTGCCAGGCGGATATAAACTTCGCGTTCCTTAAAATCCGTCTGCTTTCCTAACGATGCCTAGTATGCTGTTAAAGCGGCAATAAAGCAAAAGACGCTTTATCGCCGTCTAAGAAGCCTTAGTTTAAAATAGCTAGAAGCTCTACATCAAATATCAAAACAGAGTTGGCGGGAATTAGTCCACTGCCTACCGGCTGGTCGCCGTAACCAAGTTCCGGCGGTATGTAGAATTTATAACGGCTGCCGGGACTCATAAGCTGTATACCTTCCGTCCAGCCGGGAATCACCTGATTCAATGGGAATTCAACAGGCTCTCCCCTTTCAAACGAACTGTCAAAGACCTTGCCGCCGACGAGCGTACCTTCGTAATTTACCTGCACCGTATCATCGGCTTTAGGTTTTTCTCCTTCCGCTTCCTTGATAATCTCGTACTGCAAACCGCTTTCTGTAGTGATTATCCCGTTTTTCAAGGCGTTTTCCGCCAAAAACAACACTCCGGCCTCCAAGTTTTCCTCGGCTGCAAGGCGCATAGAATCGGAAATGGTTTGCTGGACTATCGAGATTGCCTCGTCTTCCTGTATTTTAGACTTCCCTTCAAAGTACGCTTTGAAACCTTCCGTAAAAGCCTTGTAATCAAACTTAAACCCAAAAGGTTTAAGATCAGCCCCCATTAACACGCCGAAAGCGTAGCTAGTATTTGCGTCCAAACTTTTAGACGCTTCCGCGTCATCTTTCGCGTTACACGCTGTAAGAACTGCCAGCGTTAAACAGAAACCGATTGTTGTTTTCTTGACCATAAATTCCCTCGTTATTACCATGCAGCGGCGCTGCTAAAAACTTGTAAGATAACAGATGCCTATCAACAGGAGCGCGCGCAGGACGGCGGAGTCAATTTTCAAATTCCGCGCCCGTAGTTGACTCCCATACCACCAAAACAGCCCAATTTGAGTATCAATACGCAGCGCGTATTCAGTGAAATCCGCGTTAAGACTTTGACTGCCGAAAAAAAGAAACGCTAAGTCGTCTAAAATAAGGCCGAATTCAAGCAGCGCGTCTTCGTAATCGCCTTTTTCTATTAACTTGATAAGTCCAGGCAATTTTCGCCGCAAGCGCTCTTTTTTATCCTCGTCTGATTTTTCCACCCATGTTTTAGAGATCAGCAGCGCAAGGTTATTCTGAAAATGAGCCAAAAACCGGCGGAATTCACTTCCAGCGTCATTCTCTTGGAGGAGGTGTTTAAACTCCCCGCCTATTCCAAGAATATCCGCGAAGTTTTCTACAGCCGCAAGAGTGGGCGCTTTGTTCGCGTCCATCTCATGGGATGGAAATAAAGACTCCGCAATGACGCGGTAGGTACTATCTACACAAGTTATGGAACCAGGATGACCGGCAAGCATACTTAGTTATAGCGGAGATTGGGCGGCAAGGTCAAGATACGCGGTGTAATAGCGGGATTTTACAGTTACTATCCGCCGCGGGTTTATTCGCCGTGAACGCGGCGTTTTGAGCGCCTAACATGAATACAAAAATTTTTAGAAATTCTTGCCA
>JAIRZA010000187.1 GCA_031267475.1 Spirochaetaceae bacterium
GGCGGGTTGTATTAAAAAAAAATCCTGTATATATTATTTGCTTAGCAAAGCGGACATAAACAACCCGCCCAGTGACCAACAACCCAAAATAAAACCCAAGGAGGACACACATGACAAACACATCCAAACTAAAAACCACCATAAAAGCCGCAATATTAACCACCGCCGTTTTAACCACAGCGGCCGCCCTGCTAGGCGGATGCTCAAAGAACCCCGGCGAAACAACAAAAAAACTATACATATACAACTGGACATACTACACGCCGGATTCAGTCATCAAAAAATTCGAAAACGAATACAACGTAAACATAGTTTATGACGAGTTCGCGTCCAATGAAGACATGTACGCCAAAATAAAAGCAGGCGGCTCCGGGTACGACATCGTATTTCCATCCGGCGACTACGTATCCATAATGACATCACAAAATATGTTTGAAAAAATAGACAAAACAAAACTCACCAACCTAAACAACATCGACCCGCTCGTACTACAAAAAGCAACATACGACCCGGACATGGAATATTCAGTCCCGTACTATTGGGGCGCAGCCGGAATCGCCGTCAACACCGCGCGCGTCCCAGAATTTGAAAAAGACTGGACAATTTTCAGCCGCCGCGACATACAACGCCGCATGACAATGCTCGATGATATGCGCGAAGTCATGGGAGACGCGCTCGTTACACTCGGATACTCCGTAAACAGCGTGAACCCCGCCGAAATAGACAAAGCGCGCGACCTCATCAACACAAACTGGAAACCCAACCTCGTAAAATTTGACGCCGAGGCATTCGGCAAAGGCTACGCCAACGGCGATTTTTGGGTAGTACAAGGATACGCCGAAGTCGTTTACGAAGAAATCTCCGACAACCAAGAACTCGTGAATAACACAGTCTTCTTCATCCCGCAAAAAGGCGGACCCGCGTACATCGACAGCATGTGCATATTAAAAGGCTCAAAAAACATAGACCTTGCGCACGAATTCATAAATTTCATACACCGCCCTGAAATATACGCTGAATTTTGCGACACATTTAGATTTCCGGCCACAGTAAACACACCAGCGCGCGCGCTATTGACAAAAACACCCCTGTACAACGTAGAAGATTTAGCAAATACAGAATTAAAAAATGACATAGGCGCAAGCCTGGAACTATATAACGCGGCGTGGTTTGATTCGATTCGTGTAGGAGAATAAACCAACATGAAGTTCATCGTCATGGGATCAGGCACATCCAACGGCGTACCAGTCATAGGATGCCCCTGCCCCGTGTGCGCCTCCGCCGATGAACGCGACAAACGAACACGCGCGTCTTTGTACATAAAAGGGAATAACGGCGAGCGCATAGTCATCGATACCGGCCCCGAATTCCGTCTGCAAGCCCTGAGCGCCGGAATAAAACACCTCGACTTTGTTTTACTCACACATTCCCACGCGGACCACCTGCACGGCTTAGACGACCTGCGCCCGCTTTCGTATATAAAACCCATGCAGGTTTATGGCAACGAGCAATCGATTAATGACGTGCGGGAACGCTTTGCTTACATTTGGCGCAAAACCCAAAAAGGCGGCGGCAAACCCCGAATCGATTTACAAGTAGCAAGCAGCCAATTTTCGTTTGAAAACATCACAATCACACCCGTTCCGGTAAGACATGGAAACATGGACGTACTCGGCTGGAAAATACGCGAAAACACCACGCCGCCCGATGAAACCGCCTCCATAAACAGCCCCCCATTTGTGGAGGCGGCCTACATCACCGACTGCAATTTTATAAGCGCCGAGTCTTTGAATCTGCTGAAAAACATCTCGTGCCTGATAATCGGAGCGCCCCGCGCAGCGCCGCACGAAACCCATTTTTCGTTTAGCGAGGCGCTTGAAACCGTTAAAAGAATAGATTCGCCGCTGCTGCGTCAGGTTTTTTTTACGCACATTACAGACGACTGGTTTCACACGCAAATCTGCGAATACTGCAAGCGCTGGCGCGAAAAAAATGATATGCGTCAAATAATAGTTTTACCCGCTTTTGACGGCATGGAAATATCTTTTTAACGAGCCAGAATTTGGAACAGCCGCGCCACCTATTCACTATAACAGCCGGAAGTTTATAATTGCGATATGGAATTTACACAAGAATTTATCGACGGCCTTGCGGTGAACGAAGCCGGCGTCATGAAACGGATAGCCGAAACACTTTCCGTGCGAACAGACCAAGTGTCTGTTGTAGTAGGACTATTTAACGAAGGCGGCACAGTACCGTTCATCGCGCGTTACCGGAAAGAAGCGACAGGCAGCTTGGACGAAGTACAGATACGCGATATCGAGCACCTGTTTTCGAGCGGCGTAAACATGGAAACACGCCGCATCGAGATAATCAGAGGGATTTTTGAACAAGGCAAACTGGACGAGCCGCTTTACGAAAACATACTAAAAGCCGCCTCTTTGAGCGAACTTGAGGATATTTACGCGCCATACAAACGCAAGAAAAAGACACGCGGCATGATTGCGCAGGAGAAAGGACTTAACTCGCTTGCCGATTTGATGCTGGAACTTGACGCGGACACACTGCGAGCCAGAGCCGCCGAATTTATCCGCGAAGACACAGAACACCCCGAACTTTCCGTAACCTCCGTGGACGATGCCTTGCAAGGCGCCATGGACATCATCGCGGAACGCACCGCTCAGGACGCGGAAAACCGCGCGGATGTAAAAAGCTTTTATCGCGCAGACGGACGCGTCATCGTCAAAGGAGCCGGAGACGAGAATGAAAAAAAATCATCCGTGTATCAGATGTATTGGGATTACAACGAAAGCCTATCGCAAATAAAACCGCACCGCATCCTCGCCATAAACCGCGGCGAGCGCGAAGGAAAACTCGAAATCGTCATCGATGTTGATGAAAACACCGCCGTTGAAAAATTACAAAATAAAAACCTTATACACAACGAATACCATAAAACAGCCATAGAAGACGGCCTTAAACGACTATTGTCTCCGGCTGTCATCCGCGAATTGCGCAGCGACGCAAGCGATTCGGCGGACGAACATGGCATAGGCGTATTTAGCGCCAACCTAAAGAACCTGTTGATGCAGCAGCCGATTAAAGGAACGCGGGTTTTAGGCATCGACCCCGGAATACGCACCGGCACAAAATGCGCTTGCCTTGACGACACCGGGAAGTATCTACATTACTTTGTTTTTAAGAACGACAAAGTTGACGAAGCAAAAAAAGCAATATTGCGGAACATAAAAGACCACAACCTGCAATTAATTGCCGTAGGCAACGGCACAGGAACAAAAGAAGTACAAGAAATCGTTACACAACTTATCAGCGAAAACAACCTTGACGTACTGTATACAGTCGTTGATGAAGACGGCGCGTCCGTATACTCCGCAAGCGACATCGCCCGCGAAGAATTCCCCGACCTTGATTTGACAATACGCGGCGCTATCTCTATCGGACGGCGCTTGCAGGATCCGCTTGCGGAACTCGTCAAAATCGACCCCAAGTCAATAGGCGTAGGACTGTATCAGCACGATGTAAACCAGAAAAAACTATCCGACACGCTGGACGAAGTTGTCGCTTCGGTGGTGAACAACGTAGGCGTTAATTTGAACACAGCAAGCGCGTCTCTGTTGCGCTATGTTTCCGGGATAAACAGACAGCTTGCCAAGAAAATCGTTAAATATCGCGATGAAAAGGGAAAGATAGCTTCACGAATGGAATTGCTGAATGTCCCGGGCATGGGTCCGAAAACCTTTGAGCAGTGCGCCGGCTTTCTAAGAATACCAGAAAGCGTGGAAGCGCTCGATAACACATGGGTTCATCCCGAAAACTACGAACTCGCCCGCCTTATCAAAGGCACAGTAACAGCCACGGGCAACCTAACGGCAAACGCGCGGTCGGAGCTAAAAGGGAAATACGCGGTAGGCGACGCTACAATAAACGATATTTTTGACGAGCTAAAGAAACCCGGCCTTGACCCGCGCGGCGCTTACCCAAAACCAATCATGCAAAAAGGCGTTGTTACATTTGAAGACCTGAAAGAAGGCATGACAGTAACGGGCAAAATAAAAAATGTAGTTGATTTTGGCGCTTTCGTTGATTTGGGCATCAAAGAAACAGCTTTGGCGCATATCTCGGAGTTGAGCGACAACTTTGTAAAAGACCCAATGGACATCATCAAGGTGGGTGATGTACTAGACTTCAAAATAATAGCCCTTGACACGGAACGCCGGAGAATAAGCCTTTCGCGTAAAAGCGGAGCGCCGTCCGCTCGAGCCGCGACCCAAGCAGTCCGGCGGGATTCAAAATCACCAGCCCTAACCGCGTCTTCAAGAAGCGGCGGCGCGGCAGGCGGTGAACGAAAAAATACCACAGTAGTAAAGAAGCAAAACTTTAACGCGCAGGACGACGGCTTAATGTACAACCCCTTTGCCGAAGCCTTTAAGCGGCGCTGACAACTTTATCACAGTTGCGCGAGCCGCGAAAACTACGCGGCGCTGACAAAACGCCCCGCCGGGAACGGCGGGGCGTTTCATATCTTAAATCTTTAGATATTGAAGTTTAATCAGGAATAAAAAACCCGCCGTATTATGTTGATACGGCGGGAGTACGGCATTTACTGTTTAGTCAGAGT
>JAIRZA010000191.1 GCA_031267475.1 Spirochaetaceae bacterium
TCTTTTAACCCGCTTAAAATTGCGGCTATGACGCAGACAAAAATCTTGCCGTTTACGCGCCATTCGCCAGAAATATTATCAGTATTATTGAGAGGAAAAAAACTTATATCACGCTTGAATTTTTTTTCTAGCGTTGGGGGGGGGGGGGGATAAAATCACGATAAAAAGAAAGCGGACAGCCCTGACCGGCTCGCCCGGCGTCAAAAGAAAGCGCCGGCAAAAAGCCGCGCCATACCCTAAGACGCCGAATGTTGTGTTCAAGTTTTTTAGCCATGACTTCCATACTCGTCATTATATACCAATTAGCGCTTATCTTGTCAATAGAAAAAGAGCGGGGATTCGGAAAATCGACTAAAGACTTAATTTTTCTAAGAAATGATAAGGCGGCTCCCAAGCGCGGTCGCCGTAGCCGCCCGCCATTATCCACGCGGAGGGGATTTTTCGCTCGCGCAAGAAATTGTATATCAGCATATCGCGGTCAACACACTGCCCAAGAGAAAGACGCAGCAACGAACTGGACAAAAGCCCGTCATGTTCATAAGGGTCCGCGCCGTCAACAACAATGGCAATATCCGGTTTCCCGCCAAGCCGCTCCAGCTTATGCAGACCATCTTCAAGACGGCTTATATAGCCGGATTCGCCGCCCTGCTCTATTGGTATTTCCACATCAGAAGGGATGAGCGGCGCGCGCCCTTGCACGGACCCGCGCAATGTTTCATCGTCAAGCGGCCAGCCGCGCGCCATGTGTATAGAAAGCGTAAAAATCCCGGCTCCGGTTTCAAACGGCTCCGGCCCAGCGCCGTTGCGCATGAATGAGACAAGCTCCGCGCTGCCGCAGCCTTTGTGCGCGTCAACATCAATTATCCAAACAATACGCGCGTCTCCTTCGGCTTGAAGTTTACGCGCCGCGATTATTATTTCATTTATTAGGCAAAAGCCCGCTCCCGTATCATAACGGGCGTGGTGGTTGCCGCCGGCAAGGAAATAACAAAAATGCTGCCCGTCAGGAACAATGGCGGCGGCGCAGGCAAGGTAGGAACCGGCGCACTGAGCCAGAATCTTGTCAAACAGAGCGGACAGAGGCTGCACCGCCTTGTCCGGTTCATAACGGTTTGGCTTTCCGTCCAAGCCGATAAGCTCATAAGCGTTAAGAAGCTCCGCCTGCAATCCGTCCGAAAACAGCGCGTTTACATATTCCGGGCTGTGCACACGTTCAATATCCGCCCGCTTTATCACGTCATTTGGCTTTCCTAAAGCGGCAAGCGCCTGCTGAATATCAAGCACCGGGCCGGGAAAAGCCCCCGAAGCTGTGATGCTTGGGTTGAGGTGGTCTATTATTTTTTTTGCTCTGGAAGCCTCTAAGGGCAGCATAATACCGTAATCGCTGAAAACAGACACTATCGAATCGTCAAAAAGTATCATAGCCTTACCCGCCAAACCCTGCCGGCCGCCAGCCCCCAACGCCCGGCGGCGTATTCGGAAAAGGCGGCGGCCTCCGCGCGAAAACTTTCCGCAATGGCAGGCCAGTTTCCCGCATCATCGTCTCTTGGGGGAAGCGCGGTTCTGCGCCAGGGGCTTTTTTCATAGAGCCGCCCCGCAAGATTTTCACCAAAATACTTTCCAGAAGCAGCCACGCCCTGTTGCAAACAGTGCGCCATGAATTCATTCAACACAAGGTAAGAATCGTTTATGTCATACTGCTGAAAATCAAAATATGAGGTAATAAAACGTTTCGCCGCTCTGTCAAGTTTATCCCAGCGTTGTTGGCAAAATTCCCGGAAGTCAGCGTCAATAAAAAAAATGCCGTGAAAGGCTTCGTGTGTCATAAACATTAGGCGCAAGTATTCCGGCGATTCCCGTGATATTGAAATTACAGCCCCGCCTGACGGGACAAAATTATCACCATCACTTTTTATTATATTTGTTTTGATAAGTATTTCACGCAGCAAAAGCTCTTCATCAAGCAACGGAAACGCCGCTTTTTCCGCCATATCAAAGAAACGCGCCAATGTTTCGGCGTTATAATCGTGCGCGTTCCAGCCGTGCAGCGACGCTATTTCCTCGTCCCGCGCCAGTTTTCCCTTAAAGCCCTTCTTTTCAGCAAAAAACGCGATGCGCTTAAAAAGTTTATCCTGCGCGGCGTAGGATACGGTGTCGAATATCAAAATGTTTGGAAAACTTTCCCAGAAAAAAATCTCGAAGTTTTTATCGCGCCACTTATCCTGCGGATATTTAAGAATGAAACCGGGGTCCGCTGTAACCGGCTCTGTATCCGAAACGCTGTCCACAGGTTTAAGCAGCGCGTCTTTCACACCGCCGTTTATTTGAATCGTATTTTTTCCGCGCGCCAGAAAAACAGCCGGAACGGTTAAGTTATGATATTTGTTCTGTCTTGTGTTGGCGATATATTGAATCACATTGGAGCCGGCGGCAATCACCGGCGCTTCTGTTATGCCGTCTATAAACAAGGTCTGCGGGCCGGAAATCGCGTAGTAGTCGTCAGGATTTATCGTAATTACCGGTGTTTTCACGCCGTCTTCTGCGGGGATGTTCTCCCAGTTTACAAACGGGCTGGTACGCGCCGCATCGCTTTCCGTGTCAAATCCATAGAAACGTTCTGTAAGCCGCAATCCATTCAGATGTAATTGCGCGTCAGATTTTTTCTCGCCTTTTATCTCAAACGAAATATCTTTTATGCGCGCGGCTTGTAAAGGGATTACATAACATATCCGTGGATTGGGGCTGTCAATATTTATAAATTGTAAGCCGCCCGGCAGCACCCAGCCAGAATCATCATCAATTTTTAGCACTACTTCGTAATTTTCGCCGCCTTGTATGCTGTAATCAATTTCCAGCGAATAGTTGCGCGGAACACGAATGCTTTCGTTCAACGAATAATTGTAGTGTTTTGTTTTAGACAGATCGAATTCGCCTGACAGATCGTTTGAAGAGGTGTACAGGGGATAGCTTTCGCCATTTATTCCGGCAAGAAAGAAATTGGTTTGTTTTTGCGCCCAGCAGGAATTGGCTGCCAGCAAACTGCAAAAAATAAAAATATATCCGCCCGTTTTCACTCTGGTCAACTCTTTTTAATCGCCGGAAATTAAAGTGTGATGATTCCGCGCGCCATGAGCTGCGCCAAAGCGTACCGGCGCTCCATGGTTATATCGTCTTCGTTGCGCAAAAATGTTTCAAGCTGCGCGCAAAAGGATGCCGCTTTTGCAGGGAGTTCCATCACCTGCTTGTAGTAAGCGCGGTGTGATGGTTCAAACCGGCGGTTTATGCAAAATAGTGTAAGGCAGGCGGTTTTAATGAAGCCGGATTCGGACATCAAATAAAAGAAATCATCGTTTTGAATCAGCGCCGCGCCTAAATCGCTTAAAAAATGCTCCATTTTTGACTGATTCGCTTGGCGTATCACAGTCCAAAAATCATCGCTCAATTCACAAAGGCGTTTTCTGATTTTATCTATCCAGCCGCCGCGTGAGAAAAGTATGTCGCCATTGCATAAGCGGTAAAAACCGTAAGTGCCTAAATCTTTGATCATCCAGAGTCGCTCGTTGTCTCCGGACGCGATGGCAACGACATCATCGATATTTTTGGTAAACTTAAATTCAAGGCGCACGGGAATGTCCCCGATTAAAAATCTATCCTTGTTGCCGGAGCTTTCAAACGCGCTCACATCATTCCCGTAGCGTTCTTCGCGTGTAAAAACTTCGGGGATGGGGCTTTTGCAAAAAACGTCGATTATGAGCGCAAAATACGGATCAAAAGTCGCGGGCAGCGCCGCCTCATTCAAACTAACGCACTCTACGCAATCCCACGCCGAAAGCAGGCTTGAAAACCGGCTGGTAAGCATCTTAACCTCGTACTTCATAACTAGAGATTATAAAGCGACACGCCCACCTGTTTCAAGCGTATGGCTAAACGCGTGTCGCCGTTCAGTAGAAATAAGCCATTAATCCACTGTTTGGCAAGGCGGCGATCGGATTATTCGTCAAACATAGCGGGGATTTCTTTAACCAGAAGAGGCTTGTCTTTCCACATGATATGTATGGAATTGTCTAACCTTATACGAACGAGGACTTTATCTTCGGTACGGGGCGGCGGCTTGTTTGTTTTTAATATCTGAAACAGTCGCGCTTGAAAATGAATGATGAAGCCCCTGCTTATGCGCCGGTCGAATTCCATGCAAAAAATATTGTCCAGATTAACTTTACCAGGGTTCACATGGGCGTCACCGGTGCTTTTGGCAGGGCGGCTGAATTTATCGTTCATTCTGGGCAAGTATGTTTCCAGCAGGAAGCGGTTGGCATCAGCGATGGTGGAGATGCCTTCAAGCCGCAGGGCCTTAACCAGACGGTCTTGGTCAACGCCGTGGTTCCGTTCTACCCGGCCTTTTGCCTGGGGGCTGTTGGCAGGGATGACTTCAATCCCCAGCCTGTCGCAGGCCCTGCCGAAATGGCTTTTCGGCTTAAGAATACCCGCCAAAAGCTCCGCATCGGTCGGTTCCCGGGTCAAGACAAAGGCGTTTTTCTTGTCGCAATAC
>JAIRZA010000012.1 GCA_031267475.1 Spirochaetaceae bacterium
GGTTTTACTTGTGATATACTCGCCTTATGGCTTTAACCGGTGTAATTGACTATGGGGCGGGAAATCTGGGCTCGGTAATGAACGCGCTTTCCCGCGTTGGGGCGAACGCCCGCCTTGTACGCGGGCCGGAGGAACTGCTCGCGGACGGTCCTTTTGAAAAAATTCTTTTTCCGGGCGACGGGCATTTTGCGTCAGCAATGAGCGCTCTGGAAAAATCAGGCTACGCGGAGGCTGTACGCGGCTGGATTCAGGCGGACAGGCCGTTCCTCGGCGTGTGCATCGGCCTGCAACTGCTGTTCGACACGTCCGAGGAAGCGCCGGGGACGCGGGGACTTGGCATTATACCCGGCGCGGTAAAAAAGTTTCCGTGCCGCAAGGTTCCGCAGATTGGCTGGAACCGCGTTTTTTTTCGCAAAGCCGGCGGGCGGGGCGACGTTTCGCCGATATTTAACGGACTGCCGGACGGCTCGTTCTTTTATTTCATACACTCATTTTACGCCGCTCCCGGCGATAACGCGCTTGTCGCGGCGGAGGCGCGGTACGCCCTGAACTATTGTTGCGCGGCGGCGCGGGGCGCTCTGTCGGCTGTTCAGTTTCATCCCGAAAAATCGGGAAACGCCGGGCTTGCGCTGCTGGAAAACTGGGCCTGCGGCGGGGCGCTTTCTTTCGCGGCGGCGAGCGGTTTGCATGGCGGGGGCTTCCATAACGAAGGCGTTTCTCTTGCGGCTGTGGCGGGCGGCGCTGACGAGAGCGCCGGAGAGAAGCCGGCGGGCTTGGAGAAAGGCGCTTCCTCTCCGCCGCCGCGGCTTGCCGCTCGGATTATTCCCTGCCTGGACGTGGACGGCGGGCGCGTGGTTAAGGGAGTTAAGTTTGCAGGGATTGCGGACGCGGGGGATCCAGCGGAGCTTGCGCGGCGCTACAACGCGGACGGCGCTGACGAACTAGTGTTTCTGGACATAGGCGCGTCTTACAAAAGCCGGGCGACCCTGCTTGATGTGGTGCGGCGGGTTGCGCGGGAGGTGTTCATTCCCCTCTGCGTGGGGGGCGGGGTGCGTGTACTTGAAGATATGAGGCTCGCGATGAACGCGGGGGCGGACAAGGTGTCTGTGTGTACCGCGGCGCTTCTGCGTCCCGCCTTGCTGCGCGAGATGGCGGACGCTTACGGCAGCCAGTGCGTGGTGTTGTCGCTGGACGCGAAGCGTGTCGCGGCGGCGGGGGACGCTGTAGAAGCGGACGCGCACTGGAGCGCTTTTTCGCACGGCGGGCGACATGATACGGGGATTGACGCGCTGGAGTGGGCAAGACAGGCTGTGGATTTGGGCGCGGGCGAGATTTTGGTGAACTCGATTGACGCGGACGGGACGGGAGCGGGTTACGACCTTGAGTTGACCGCGGCCGTGGCCGCGGCGGTTCCCGTCCCGGTGATAGCGTCCGGAGGCGCGGGTTCGCTGGAGCAGATTTCCGCCGCGGCGGAGATTTCTGACGCTGTTCTTGTCGCGTCTCTTCTGCACTTCGGCAGGACTTCGATACCGGAGATAAAGCGATTTTTGAGCGAGAGCGGTCTTCCGGTCAGGCCGTCTCCGGCGTACTGACGCGGCGCGTCCGGCGCGCGGCGCTATATTGACGCCTTTGTGTTCATTTAATATAATGGAGCTCGTTCTGAAATTGAAAGCAAGGCGATGGGGGCATTATTCATGCTGGAAAAGTTTAAAAATGACACGGCGCTTAAACTCGGCGCGAAAACGCTTATATTTGCTTTTTGCGGCGGATTTATCACGATATTGGCGCTTTCTTTTATATCAAGTGTCAGCGACTATGAGTTTTTTATAGCGCCTTTTGGGGCGACTTGTGTTTTAACTTTCGCCGCATGGGAAGCGCCGTTTTCCCAGCCTAAAAATGTTATCGGCGGGCATTTCATATCGTCGTTAATTGGTTTGATAATATCCAGCCTATTTGGTAATAGTCCTTTAAGTTTAGCGCTGGGTGTGGCTTTGGCGCTTACTGTGATGATTTTAACAAAAACTGTTCACCCGCCGGCCGGCGCGGATCCTATAATCATAATTTTAGAGGGCGCGAACTGGAAATTTTTGCTGTTCCCTGTGTTGACCGGCTGTCTAATACTGGCGGCGATGAGTATACTTTTGAATCGTTTCGTTTTTCGGAGAGATTATCCTAAATTCTGGTTTTAGCGCCGCAAAGCGCGGCCAATTTCGCGGGCGGTCTTGCGCTATGTTGATGTAAAAGCGATTTTTTTCTGCGGCGGAAAAGTTTTTTTATGTGTATGGATTGTCCTGTTTCAAACAAATTTAAATTTGGTTATGGCGGCGCTGATTAAAAAAAATTTATCTGATGTAGCTTAAACTTTTGGCTTGTTCCATTAATAGTTCCTTATTTTTATTCAGGGTTTCTATATCTTTTTCTATTGCACTGTCAGGTTTTTCCGCAAAATATCCTCTGAGTATATCAATTTGTCTGTCAACCAGCAGAATTGCCGTATAATAATCCCCTCTGTTTACCAGATTACCTAATTCTTTTAGAATAAAGCTTGTATTTTGCAATATTGAATACTTGCTCACATCTTTATTTATATAAGCAGTATACTCGTCATAATTTTCGGTATATTTAGCTTGTAACGGAAAAGTTTTATATATTGTTTTTCCTGTATTATACGAATAATATTGAACACTGCAAAACCCTACAGGCGCGTTTCCATCTTTAGATATTGTCCGGTAATATAAATCACTTTCAGTTTTGTTTATCGCGTTCATATTCAGATAATATAGATATATTTTATGCTCGCCCGAATCCATATTCTTTATTTCATTATTCAATGTATGAGTATAATAACTTGCCGTCGGCATAAAATTTGTCACTGGATACCATTCGGCGCGATAATCAAAGCGCGTTTCCATTACCCAAGGCATCAAAGAAACATTTATTTTTATGTTTTCAATAGTTGGATATACAAATCTGTCGTAATCATCCCAAATTTTTTCTTCTAATTCTTGGTTAGAGTTTATATAATATGAATTACCGCCTACGTTTTTTAACGCTTGGTTCATAAGCGCCCAATTAGGTGTTTCGCCGTATCCAAGATAGGAAAAACTTATTTTATTTTGTGATTGTAGTTTCATCAAATAATTAAAATACTGCCATTCCCTTGTACTGTTGTTGCTTTTTAGTAAATCAGAATCGGTAATCCATAAAAAACGGGTGCTGTAATTGTTTTTTATTTCATTCATATTTTTAAAAGATTGATCCAACAGTGTATCCATATTATATATTTTCTTAGTTGTCTGAATTTTATTCAATACGGTTTGGATAGAATTAACGTTTGATATATTTATTATTTTTTTATCTGCGGGATTAAAAATTCCTAAAACAGCGTTTGTTTTCTGGGCTTGGCGTATTTTTCCTAAGGCGGAAATGATAGAATTTTTCCATTCAGTTCTTAGTAGTATTTCGGGGTTGTGTATAAAAACAATGTAATTTCCTTCATTGCGTTTAAAATAATCTTTATTGTTGACGTGAAGTCCAATGAACAGATTAAATTTATCACCTATGGTTAATATCCGTTCTTTTTCGAGTTTTACAAATATTGATAGATCGTCATTTTTATTGATTTCATAGGGGAAAGCGTAGTCGTTTATGTAAGCATAAGCGTCAACGGCTCCGGGATCGACAAATTTTCCAGCCTCTATGGTATTTAAACTGGAGTCTCTTCCGGAATCTGTCTTGCCGCCCGCAAAGGCGGGGAATGTAATAAAACCAATAAGTATCACTGTAAAGATTACGTGTAAGATGTTTTTCATAAATAATCCCCTTATTTTGGGACTGTTCGACGACCCGAATATTCGTTGAACAAATATCACAAACCGCCGTGAATCTTGCGCCTTTTAAGTATGCGGCTGGTGGTTAAAATGAGAATTGCTGCTGGACAGGCTTTGCCTGTCTCCCTCAAAATATGCTTTTATTTGCGGTGCAATTTCCATAAAACCTACATACATTCCTCATATAAATCGCGCTATATCTTCAAAAGCCTTGCGTTTTTTAGAACGGATAATGTCATTGGACGGGTATCCAAGCGCAATTACAGACCCAAATTGTTTTTCTAATGGAATATTCAATAATTCGCAAATCTTTTTGCGGTCATAAAC
>JAIRZA010000063.1 GCA_031267475.1 Spirochaetaceae bacterium
GAGCCTGTTCCAAAATCGGTTATTTTGTAACAAGCTCTTGCAGTTTTTCGCCCTATGGGCGCGTCATGATGACGACAAAACTGCGGTTTTCATAAGTTGCTGGACAAGCTTTGCTTGTCTCCCCAAAAACTGAATTTTGGAACAGCCTCAACCGATAATGTATAAGCGGTGGGTGTTTTTACTCCGGCTCGCGGAGTTCGGCGGAAATTTAAGTGAAAAAAAATCCTCATTATTTTAACGGTGTAAAATTAGCATTTATAAACGCCCTGCTCTTGTTGCTTGCTCCGGCGAGCGGGTTTGGACAAGATGTCATACCGGACGCCGCCGCTGAAGCAGAAGAATACAACACATTACGAGACAGCTTTTTGGACGTTGAGGCGGCGCGTCGGGCAATAACAGAAGAAGCCCCGCCCGCCCTCGTTTCGCTCGATATTTTTGACAACAACGTTTCGCTGTTCCTGTCAGGCTTTTGGAAAGGCAGCCTCACGGCAAAATGGGGAATCGCCGCGGGGCCGCTGGGAACAAGCGTCGCGGCTAACGACGCGCCAATCCTGTTCACGCAGGAAGCCGACCTGAGCATGGGGCTGTGGATACAAGAGCGCTGGTTCGTTGAAACTTCCTTCGAGGAAGATTATTCGATAAACACATACCGCGCCGGCTATCAAGGAAAAACAGGCGAAGTAATCCAATACATCGGCATAGGCAACAAAGGACTCGACTTCCCCGAATTCCCATATTTAGATTTAGGCGGCGATTCAGCCTCGTCCTTCGGACTGTACGGACGTTTCGGCGGGGGCCCCCTGCAAATCCACAGCCTAATACGCTGGGACGACGCCGTCCGCGAAGAACGCAGTTTTACCGGCGGCAGAGAACGCAGTTTTTCTTATCTTGAGGCGGCGTTCATGATAAGAGGAATATCTTTCGTGCTGCCGGACGAAAACATACAGTCGCCGGTTACCGTTTATTTTGAAGATAAAGACGGAGCGCTCATCGACAGCCGCGGGCAGCACTGGCGGAAAGCCCTGTCAAGCGAATACGCGGTAAGCGCGCGTTTTGGATTAGTGGAACTACGGGCAAGCCCGAATACACGAATCGCCGTCTCGTATGCGGGCGATTACAACATTTCTATGGGGGATTATTCCATACCGGGCAGCTTTTTAGGCGACATACAGGCCGTTTTTAGCGAAGTAAACCTGGCGGAATACCCGCAGCCCGGGCAGGAAGCCGGCGAATCCAAACCGGCTGTCATACTCATAGGCGGCGTATCGTCGCTTATAATATATGAAAAAGGCGCGTTTTCGCCATTTGAACACCAAAACCGGTACAATCCGCCCAGCAGCGCGGCGGAGAGCGCCGCGCTTGTCGATTCATCAGACGGGGAACGAGTACATGGCTTTGACATCAGCCCGCTTTCCGAAGCCATGTTTTACAGCGACCTGCCCCTGTATGTGCAGGAAGAGACCGGCGAGCGCATCGTAGAAGAACACCGCGTATACGAACTCACCCGCGTCGATACCAGGGCGGATTTTAGAAAACCGCTGGCCCGCTGGCCCTTAGCGCTTGATGTGAACGGAAAACCATGGAATTACCAAATTTACATTGCGGGAAACGAATCGTACACACCCGACGTGCGGCTGCGCTTTACAAACTACGGTATGCAGGAAGACTATAACATCGGAAAAGACGTTGTACCCGGCTCCGTCAAAGTAACACGCTCCGGCTTGGACGACCCGAATTTTTCATTCGACCCAGGCTCCGGCTCCGTCCGCCTGCAAACACCGTCCGCGTTTAACGAAATCATCCGCATAAGCTACCTAAAACGTTCCAGCGAGCGCAGGAACGGCAGCATCGCGCTGGGGCTGGGCGCGGTTTACAGCGAAAATGAAAACTTCACGGCAAAAGGCGCTCTTGGTTTTCGCTGGAACATGGCGGCGGACTCATTTTCCGAAGAAGGCTCCTCCAGCCCGGGCTCAGCCGGTTTTGGCGGCATGGCGGCGTGGAATTACGAAAACCTTAAAGCCAACGTAAAACTAGGTTTCGGCTTCACTCAGCCGGATACCACAGGACTCTATCGCGTGGCCGGCATGGAAGGCAACGAACAAATATTGAACCTGTCCGAAGCAGCGTCATTCATTTCCAATCCGCCAAAAGACAAACCGCCGCTTGTAATGGGCTTAACCATAGCAGGACGCGCCGGCCTTGTTTACCGCAACTACAGGAACACAGACATTTTAGGCGGTGTTACACTAATGAACATCGACTGGAGCGGGGCAAAAACAATAGACGACAAAGACGGACCCTACGCCGCCCGCGACCCGGCTTTAGGCGGCGAGATTCTGGCGGCGGAATTCACGCTTGGGGGGAATAAAAACTGGACGGGATTCCAATCCCCGCTGGGAGACGGCAACGCCTTGCAGGAAGCCCGGACAATCGAGGTGCCATTCCGCTTTTATAACTTTAGCGGCGATACAAATTCACTGCAAGTTGTAGTACAATTCGGCGATTTAGCGGCGGAAGATTCCGGCGGTTACGAAAATCCCGCGCTTATTCTTCAAAAACAACTATACCCGCCCGCATTGCAGGCAAGTTTTGATGAACTTCCGCATATTTTGAAAATAGAGCTGACAGACGCGGACAGACGCATACTTGGAAACGCGAAATACATCAGACTCCTTGCCGTCAACACCGGGACGGCGGAAATTTCCGGACGGATACTGCTTGCGCCCCCCATAGCGCGGGGAGCTAAATTCTCTCCGCTCACAATAAAAGACGACGAAGTAAAAAGCACACCGGGCGAAGGCGTTTCAACAATCGAGATGATAGACGAGAGTCTGCGCTCCCGCTACCCCGACATGATAGACCGCCTGCACCCGGACAACACACATCAGCGCGTCCTATTTGTATCATGGCAGGATATTCCATCTGACCGGAACGCCGCCGGAGCAGGCGGCAGAGCAGGCGCGATACCTTTTTCCGATTACAAAACACTGGCCTTTTTCGTGAAAGGACCGTTTTCCTACGGAGGAGACACCAGCTTTGATTTTATCGTGGCGCGAAGCCGCTCGTCTTTTGGAAAAGATTCGGAAACCGCGATAAAAGTCAGCATCCCCGTCATCGAACTAAACCGTTTAAGCGGAGGATCATGGATATCGGTGGAACTCCGTTACGGCGGCGGCAAAAACGAGGTATACGCCGGCGGGCATAAAATCGATGTTCCGTTATATTACAATCCGCAGGCTCTTAAAAAAAACGAATTCATTTCGGACGATGATTCCAGCGTGGATAACGCCTACATCATGGCGTTTTTGAGCGGCAAAGACGGATATATGCCGGAAGGCGGCAGTTTTGGACTTGATGAAATAATACTAATGGACGGAGCGCCGGCGTATTCCTTGAACACAGGCGGATCGTTCAACTGGAGCTCCGCTGAAACAATAGTAAACGTGAACGGCGTGAATGTACTGGAAGCGCCCGCGTTTGAAACCACATTGGAAAGCGGCGCTCGCGGCGATCCGTGGAACGAGGAAAGCGACGCGCTTTTTGCCGCGATAAACCGTTCACGGGCGAGCATAAAGTTTTTTGGCATAAAACTAGAAGGAAACACAGCGTTTTCGGCAGGAACAGACCGCCTTTGGTGGAACGCCGGGCACAAAATCTCCCGTTCAATAGGACCGGTGGGACTTACAGAAAAATTTTTCCTCGCGCCCTACGAAGAAGCGTGGAACCACGAAGCCGAAATTTCACTGTCCGGCGCCGTTTCTTCATTATTCAACGCCAACAGTTCCTTCCAAAACAGCGGAAAAAACAGAGCTTGGCGCGCGCGGCTGGGTATGTCGCAGGTGGCGAACCTGCCGCTAAGTTTTTTAATCAACACAGAAGGACGCTGGACAAATACGGAAGTCAATGACGATGAGAAATATAGCGATTACGGCAAAGCGTGGGCGGGCACTTGGCAAAACCTTGTCCCCGACAACGGCGAGGCGGCGGACAGACGGCGCTTGAAAGGACACTTCGAGACGACTGTAAACACAACACCGCTAGGCGTTTATCTCTCCGCCGACGCAGCCAGCGCGGCTGACCGCATCGTCAACAACACCGAATCGGCGGCGGCGGCGGCGATAGGCTTCCCATTCAACGCGGGCGGACTTTCCGGGACATTCCGCATGGAACGCGCCTATCAGCGCTTTCTTTTTTACAGCGGACTGCACGCCGGATACGACATGGAAAAATTCGCCGAAACATTTGCCGAGGCAAGCGGGGTTTACATCGGAGCGCCGTTTTATACGCTATTTGACCCGGAGCTTGGCGGCAAACTGCGCGAAAGTTTAGCCTCCTCCGCTTCGGAAGACATGATACAAGACGCCCATTTCAGCGACAAGTACCAAGTTTCGCTGCAATTACCCGGAAGCTACGGACTTGCGTCTTTATGGATGCCGCGCGGGGTCGAGGCGCATATAAACCGCAGTCTGAACCAAAAATTTGATACTCAGACAGACGTACTCGGCACAGGCGCGGTGGTACGATTTTCCGCGATGAATATGTTTGGGGCTTTTGGCGCAAAACCCCTGTTCAAAATGTATGAAAACGATGAATTCAACACCTCTTTTGGCGCGGCCCTCGCTTTTCCACGCGGCGAAGATTCTTCATGGCGCTTAAACATGGGGCAGATATTCATTTTTTACGGTTTCAAAGGAGCGATGCTTCAGTTTGAGGATGCGATTACAGTGCTTTCGGACGGCTGGATGGGAATATTCAAAATCGATTGGATAAGCCCCGCCGAAAAATCATTATTAGGCGAGCTGTATAAATGGTTCTTTTCAAAATTTAGCGAACAAAGCGCGTGGCCGGCGTTCCGCGAACTTGCGATTGCAAACATAGAACGCATCCGCCAAGAGACAATGGAATTCACAATCGACGACACCGGCGATTACGGAAGTCTGGCTTTCTCGGCGCAGCACAAATCCACCGTGCGCATACTTGGACGGCTTAACCTCGACGTATTTGCTCGACTCGGCATATCGCACAATGAATTTACAAAAATACTCGATTTTATCGGAACGGTAGGCACAAGCCTAAACATAAGCTATTGATTTTCATGTATGACGAAAGCGCAAACTCCAAGTCCCTCGGTGAGATTCCAGCGATTACAGGATACTACCGCGTAGTGTGCTGAATACGCAAAGCGTATTCAGCTTAGGAGTTTCGCATAGCGAAACTCCACATCCTGTTATGTGAGAAACTTGCGGGACGCCGCCGCGTAGCGGATAGAAGCCCACTGGTGGGCGCTGGCGGACGCTGGGCGGGCAAGCAATTCAAAGTATCAAGATTTCCCCATGCTAACATGAGGCATGGGACGAGAAGTATTTAAGAGGCTCATCGACATTTTTAACCAGGTGTGCGAACAGATGCCTGATACTATGCGGTCTGTAAAGTGAAATTTTTTACCTTTTGAACCTGGGGCGTTCTTATTCCATACGATTTTATTATTGAGGGACGAGAACTACCGAAATGTCCGTGAACGATATGTCCGGCCGGCCAATTTCTATATGATAATTCGACGGTGAAGCAGCCGCCGTCATCACTCCCGCAGTGGTCTCCTCCTCGAAAAACTTGGAAAGACGAATTTTGGTCGCATCGTCTGTCATTGTGATCAGGCAGCAGCGCGGCCCCCGGTTTTCAAACCATGCGCGCGGGCTTCCGTCAAATTGTACCAGCTCTCCAAAACGCTGCCCCGTCTCCCGCCCGCTGCGCCCACCAGTGGGTTTCATATCCGCTACGCGGCGGCGTACCCACATATACTGGAGTCCCGACTAGAGACGTGGAGTTTGCGCTATGCGCAAACTCCGTAAGCTGAACGCGCCAGCGGTGAGCCGTCTTCGCTCCGATAAAGTGATTGGCATACGCGGCTGCCAGTCCTTCGCAACACGAGGGGCATGGAGTTTGCGCTTTCGCGCAAACTCCAGAGCTCACCGCGCCAGCGGTGAGCCAGCCGCTGAAACCTCGGCGCGCGTATCCGATGGTCTTCCTCTATGAGTATGCGCCGGAGGGGTGATACGCTTATCTTTACTCCCGCCTACGCCGCCAGCTTCTCCGCCGCAAATGCCGGTCCGAAATCTGGACCTTACCCGATCTGGCAGACACAAAAATAAGCGGGAAATATAACGGAGAAGGAGCAAAAATGGGAAAGAAAATGAAAGAACGGCGTGTGTACACGAAAGAATTCAAAATCGAGGCGGTGTCCCTGGCGGAGAAACGGGAAAAGCCGGTAACCCAGACAGCCCGGTACCCGGGGGTCAACGAAAACGTATTGTACCGGTGGATACAGCGGTCAAAGGCGGCGGTTCACGACCGGCTGCCGGCGTTCCCCGGACACGGACGGCCCCGGGGCGAGGAACTGGTCCGCCTGCGGAAAGAGGTCAAGGCGCTGAGAACGGCGGACGAAATCCTAAAAAAAGCGGCCGGACTTTAGTCCGAGTCATCTTCGCGCAGGGAGACCCCCAGTGACGGCGTACCGGTTCATG